>JAPPHR010000110.1 GCA_028820995.1 Rhodospirillales bacterium | reverse complement strand
GCGCCTGGAACTGGCATCAGGACTACGGCTACTGGTACTTCAACGGCAATCTGTTCCCCGACATGCTCAGCGTACTCATCGCCATCGACCCGGCGACGGAAGAGAACGGATGCCTCCGGGTCATCCGCGGCTCCGCCCGCATGGGCCGGCTCGACCACGAATTGGTGGGCGGCCAGCTCACTGCCGATCCGGAACGGGTCGCCCATGCCGTGGAGCGGCTGGAGGTGGTCTCCTGCGAGATGGCGGCCGGCGACGCGCTCTTCCTCCACTGCAACGCGCTGCACGGCTCCACCAAGAACACCTCGAAGCAGAGCCGCAACGTGCTGCTCTGCTGCTACAACGCTGCCCGCAACGATCCTTACAAGGACCATCACATGCCGCGCTACACGCCGCTGCAGACGCTGCCGGACAGCGCGGTGAAGGAGCGCGGCGGCGTCCACGCCGGCGCCGCCCGGCGCTTCATGCGGCCTGAGGATCACCCCGACGATCAGGCGTCCTTGTCTACTCCCGACGCATCCTGACGGATCGGAGCAGGCGCAAACCCCCAAGGGTAGGTACAAACACAATTTGTTTCCCGTCTCTTGGGCATCGGCGTATACAGAGCCCGCCACGAGCCGCGCGCGAGGAGTGGCCCATGTCAGACGAGCGCTTCGCCATCGCTTCCGACCACGCGGGCGTGGACCTCAAGGCGGTCCTGCGTGCCGCGCTTGAGGAGTTGGGACGCGAGGTGATCGACCTGGGGCCTGAGGGCGACGGCCCGGTCGACTACCCCGATTACGCGCAGGCCTTGGCGAGCGAGATCGAGAGCGGACGCGCCGACAGGGGCGTCCTCATTTGCGGGAGCGGCATCGGCATGAGCATCGCAGTCAACCGCAGCCGCGCGGTGCGCGGCGCGCTCTGCCGCGACGAGGAGGAGGCGCGGCTCGCGCGCGCCCACAACGACGCCAACGTGCTCGCCCTCGGCGCCCGCCTCGTGTCGGAGGAGACCGCGCGCCACTGCCTGCAGGCGTTCCTGGATACGGACTTCGAGGGCGGGCGCCACAGCGCGCGCGTGGCCAAGCTCTCCTGACCAGCAAGGAAAGGGATACAAACTTGGCTATTTCCACGCGCCCCGAAGGCGGGGCCGGGACATCGTTCTTCACAAGCTCGCTGCAGGAGGCCGACGCGGCGGTGTACGCGGCGGTCACCGGCGAGGTCGAGCGCCTGCAGACCACCATCGAGCTGATCGCGTCCGAGAACATCGTGAGCCGCGCCGTGCTGGAGGCGCAGGGCTCGGTGCTCACCAACAAGTACGCCGAGGGCTATCCCGGCCGGCGCTACTACGGTGGCTGCGAGAACGTCGATATCTCCGAAGCGTTGGCCATCGAGCGCGCGATCGCGCTGTTCGGCTGCGGCTTCGCCAACGTGCAGCCGCACTCGGGCGCCCAGGCCAATCAGGCGGCGTTCCTCGCCACGCTGGAGCCGGGCGACGCCTTTCTCGGGCTCTCGCTCGCGGCCGGCGGGCACCTTACCCACGGGGCGCCGCCCAACCTCTCCGGCAAGTGGTTCAAGGCGATCCAGTACGGCGTCCGCCGCCAGGACGGGCAGATCGACTTCGACGAAGTGGCGGCGCTGGCCGAATCCGAGAAGCCCAAGCTGATCCTCGCCGGCGGCTCGGCCTATCCCCGCATCATCGACTTCGCGCGCTTCCGCGAGATCGCCGATGCCATCGGTGCGGTCTTCATGGTCGACATGGCCCACTTCGCAGGCCTGGTCGCGGCGGGGATCCATCCCAACCCCTTCCCGCACGCCCATATCGTCACGACCACCACCCACAAGACCCTGCGCGGCCCGCGCGGCGGCATGATCCTGACCGACGACGAGGCGATGGCGAAGCGCATCAACTCGGCCGTCTTCCCCGGCCTCCAGGGCGGGCCGCTGGAGCATGTCATCGCGGCGAAGGCGGTGGCGTTTGGCGAGGCGATGACGCCAGCGTTCAGGGACTACGCCCGCCAGGTCGTGGACAACGCCAAGGCGATGTCGGCAGCGCTGATGGAGCGGGGCTACGACATCGTCTCCGGCGGGACCGACACGCACCTGCTGCTCGTCGACCTTCGCGCCAAGGGTCTCACCGGCAAGCTGGCAGAGGCGGTGCTGGAGCACGCCGGGATCACCTGCAACAAGAACGGCGTCCCCTTCGATCCGCAGAAGCCGTGGATCACGTCCGGCATCAGGCTCGGCTCGCCGGCGGCAACGAGCCGCGGCTTCGGCACCGCCGAGTTCCGGCGGATCGCGAATTGGATCGCCGATCTGCTTGATCGCGAGGCCGGCGAGGAGGGCAGCAGCGAGGCTCTCGCTGCGGAGATCCGCGGGGAGGTCCGCGCACTCTGCACCGCCTTCCCCGTCTATCCCGGCCAAACCTGAGAGGAGGCTCGCCGTGCGCTGTCCCTTCTGCGGCAACGAAGACACGCAGGTAAAGGATTCGCGGCCGACGGAGGACAACACCGCCACCCGCCGCCGCCGACAGTGCCCGACGTGCAAGGGACGCTTCACCACCTTCGAGCGGATCCAGCTTCGCGAGCTTTCGGTGGTCAAGAGCAACGGCCAGCGGGTCCCCTTTGAGCGCGACAAGATGCTGCGCTCGATGGAGATCGCGCTGCGCAAGCGGCCGGTCGCGCCCGAGCGGATCGATCAGATCGTGACCGCCATCGTGCGCCGGCTGGAGAGCCTGGGCGAGACCGAGATCCCGTCGAGCGTCATCGGCGAGATGGTGATGGAGACGCTCTCCGGCCTCGACCAGGTCGCCTACGTCCGCTTTGCCTCGGTCTACAGGAATTTCGGCGAGAAGAAGGACTTCGAGGAGTTCATCGGCGGGCTCGCCGACCGGGATGACTGAGCTCACGGCGGCGGCCGATTCGGCACTCGACCGCCGCTTCATGGCGCTGGCGCTGGCGCTCGCAGGCCGCGGCCTCGGCATCGTATGGCCCAACCCGGCGGTCGGCTGCGTGCTGGTGCGGGACGGGGTGATCGTCGGCCGCGGGTGGACCCAGCTCGGCGGCCGGCCCCATGCCGAGACCGAGGCGCTCGCCCGTGCCGGCGAGGGCACGCGAGGCGCCACCTGCTACACGACGCTCGAACCCTGCGCCCACCACGGCGAGACCGGCCCCTGCGCAGACGCGCTGGTGCAGGCCGGGATCGCCCGCGCCGTCGTCGCGACGCAAGACCCGGACCCGCGCGTGGCGGGCCGCGGCAACGCCCTGCTCGAAGCGGCGGGCATCGAGGTGACGGTGGGCTGCATGGAGGACAGCGCGAGGGCGCTCAACGCGGGCTTCCTCTCGCGCGTGGAGAAGGGCAGGCCCCTGGTGACGCTCAAGCTCGCGAGCACGCTGGACGGCCGCATCGCGACCCATACCGGCGACAGCCGCTGGATTACGGGCGCGCAGGCGCGAGCCCGCGCGCACCTGCTGAGGGCGTGCCACGACGCGGTCATGGTGGGGGCCGCAAGCGCGCTCGCCGACGATCCGGCGCTCACCTGCCGACTCCCCGGCATGGAGGACACGAGCCCGGTCCGCGTGGTCATCGATGGCGGTGCCCGGCTGCCCGCAGGCCACGCGCTGATTGCGAGCGCCGGAGAGCAGCCCACGTGGATCGTCTCGACCGAGGCGCTCGGCCGCGACGGGCGCCACGCGGAGTGGGGCGAGGCAGGCGTGGAGGTCATCGAGGTCGCGGCGGAGGCGGACGGGCGCCCCGCGCTTGCAGCCGCGCTGGAGGCGCTGGCCGGACGCGGCATCACGCGCGTGCTGGTGGAAGGCGGCGGCCGGCTCGCGGCCTCCCTGCTCGGCGCGGGCCTGGTGGATCGGATCGAATGGTTCCGCGCACCCGGCGCGATCGGCGGCGATGGCGTGCCGGCGCTGGCCGCGCTCGGTATCGACCGAGCCGATGACATGCCCCGCCTCGTCCGCATCGCCTCGACTCCTGTGGGCGAGGACGTGCTGGACACCCTGGCGCCGGCAAGCTGAGGGGTAGCCCGTGTTCTCAGGCATCGTCACCGACGTGGGCCGGGTCCGGGCCGTCAGCGACGCCCCCGGCGGCGGGCTCCGGCTGGAGATCGGCACCGCCTACGACACCGGTACCGTCGCGCTCGGCGCCTCCATCGCCTGCTCCGGCCCCTGTCTCACCGTGGTCGACAAGGGGCCGGGGTGGTTCGCGGTCGATGTCTCGCGCGAGACAGCGGACCGCACCACCCTCGGCGACTGGCGCGAAGGCATGGGCGTCAACCTGGAGCGCGCGCTGGCACTCGGCGACGAGATCGGGGGCCACCTGGTGACCGGGCATATCGACGCCGTCGCGGTGGTCGAGGCAGCGGCGCCGGAGGGCGAATCGCTCCGCCTCACGATCCGCTGCCCGGCGGAGCTCTCGCGCTTCGTCGCCTCCAAGGGCTCGGTCGCCCTCGACGGCGTCTCGCTGACGGTGAACGAGGTGGAGGGCGACACGTTCGGCATCAATTTGATCCCCCACACGCTGGCCCAGACCGCCTTCCAGGGCTGCGCCGCGGGCAGACGGCTCAATCTTGAGGTGGACCTGATCGCGCGCTACCTTGCGCGCCTCCACTCAGAGCGCTGAAGGGTCGAGATGTCGCGCGCCGCGTCGTCCTGCAAGCTCATGTCCGTCGAGGAGACGGTCGAGGAGTTCCGCAACGGGCGAATGGTCATCCTCGCCGACGACGAGGAACGGGAGAACGAGGGCGATCTGGTCATCCCGGCCCAGATGGCCACGCCCGAGGCCATCAACTTCATGGCGCGTTACGGGCGCGGCCTGATCTGCCTTGCGCTCGGCAGCGAGCGGGTTCGCCACCTCGGCCTGGAGCTGATGCCCAAGCGCAACGAGAGCCGCCACGACACGGCGTTCACGGTCAGCGTCGAGGCGCGCGAGGGGATCACCACCGGCATCTCCGCCTCCGATCGCGCCCGCACGATCGCGGTCGCCATCGACCCGCGCTGCGGCCCGGACGATCTCACGTCGCCAGGCCACGTCTTCCCCCTGGTCGCGCGCGACGGCGGCGTGCTGATGCGAACCGGCCACACCGAGGCGAGCGTGGACCTCGCCCGCCTTGCCGGCCTCAACCCGTCCGCCGTGATCTGCGAGATCATGAACGACGACGGCACCATGGCGCGGATGCCGGACCTCGAGGCCTTCTCTCAAGCCCATAACGTCAGGATCGCCACCATCGCCGACCTGATCGCCTACCGGCTGCGTCACGACAGCATCATCCGCCGCGTGCGGGAGACCACGTTCAGCTCCCATCACGGCGGCGCCTTCCGCATGTACGTCTACGCCGACACCGTGCAGAAGGCGGAGCACATCGCCCTGGTGAAGGGCGACGTGTGGGACAACGAGCCGGTGCCCGTGCGCGCCCACGCCTTCAGCATCCTCGACGACGGGCTCGCCAATACGGCGAGCGAGAACACCGGCAAGCTCCAGGCCGCGCTCCGGAAGATCGGTGAGATCGGCCGCGGCGTCGTGGTCGTGGTCCGCAACCCCTTCCCCGTGCGGCTCTCAGAACCGGCGGAGTCGGAAACGGACCACGAGGACTCCGAGGGCCTGAGGGACTACGGCGTGGCCGCCCAGATCCTGCTCGACCTCGGCGTCCGCGACATGATCCTGCTCCACAACACGCACTGGACCATCGTCGGCCTCGACGGCTACGGGCTGCGGGTGATCGATCAGCAGCCGATCTCGGATCGGGCGCGGCGGGACTGGATGGCCGAAAGCCATGACTGAAGGACAGCGGGTCCTCATCCTCGAAGCGCGCTTCTACGCGGACATCGCCGATCAGCTCGTGGCCGGTGCGGTGGGCGCCCTCGACGCGGCCGGCGTCGGCCACGAGCGCATCGGCGTGCCCGGCGCCTTCGAGCTGCCGGCAGCGCTCGCCATGGCGATCGACAGCGGACGCTACGACGGCTTCGTCGCGCTCGGCTGCGTGATCCGGGGCGAGACCAGCCACTACGATCATGTCTGCGGCGAGAGCGCCCGCGGGCTCGCCATGCTGGCCGAGCGCCACCGCATCGCGCTGGGTTTCGGCGTGGTGACCGCGGAGAACCGCGAGCAGGCGTGGGAGCGGGCGGCCCAGGACCGGCGCAACAAGGGCGCCGATGCCGCGAACGCCTGCCTCGCGATGATGGCGATCCGCGCCTCCCTCGGCGCCGAGCCGCGGAGCTAGGCAGGATGATCGCCGCGCCGGACACCGCTCAGGCGCAGGCGCCACGAGGCCAGGGGCGGAGCAGCGCGCGCCTCGCCTGTGTCCAGGCCCTCTACCAGATCGAGATGTCCGGCCAGCCGGCGGACGAGGTGATCGAGGAATTCCTGAGCCACCGCGCCGGCCACGAGATCGACGGCGAGCAATACGCGGCGCCCCACCGCCGCCACTTCGAGCGCACCGTGCGCGAGGCTGCGGCGCGGGCCGACGAATTCGACTCCCTGGTGGCGGCGACGCTCGCGGAGCGCTGGAGCATGGAGCGTCTGGACGCCGTCGTGCGCGCTCTCCTGCGGGCCGCCACGTGCGAGCTTGCGGCCTGCCCGGACGTGCCGGCGCGCGTGGTGATCGACGAGTACGTGGAGCTTGCGCGGGCCTTCTTCTCCGGGCGGGAGCCGGCGTTCGTCAACGGCGCGCTGGACAGCCTCGCGCGGCGGCTCCGCGCGGCGGAGATGGGGCACGGAGCGGACCATGACGGGCGCTCGCAGGACCGGTGAATTCGACCTCATCGAGCGCTTCTTCAAGCCGCTGAGCCGCGCCGCTCCCGGCGCCTTCGCGCTCGGGAACGACGGCGCGCTCCTGACACCGCCGGAAGGCGAGAGCGTCGTCGTCACAAAGGACCTGATGGTGGCGGGCGTCCACTATCCCGAGAACGAGGAACCTTCCACCGTCGCCCGCCGGCTGCTCCGCGTGAATCTCTCCGACCTCGCGGCCATGGGCGCCAACGCCACGGCGTACGCGCTCGGCCTCGCGCTGCCCGAGGATGTCGCCGACGCCTGGGTGGAGGCGTTCGCTGCGGGCCTCGCGCAGGACCAGGAGGCGTTCGGCGTCGCGCTGATCGGCGGCGACACGGTGGCGACGAAGGGGCCGGCGGTGCTCTCGCTCACCGCCTTCGGCACGGTGGCGGACGATGCCTGCCTCAACCGCGCGGGCGCGGGCGTGGGCGACGATATCTACGTCTCGGGAAGCATCGGCGACGCGGCGCTTGGCCTGCGCGCCGTGCGCGGCGCACTCGCCGCGCTGGCGCCGGAAGACCGCGCGGCACTCGCCGAGCGCTTCCGCCTGCCGGAGCCCCGGCTCGCGCTCGGCGCGGTTCTCGTCGATGTCGCGACCTGCGCCATCGACATCTCCGATGGGCTGGTCGCGGACTTGGGCCACCTCTGCACCGAATCCGGGGTCGCCGCGCGTATCGCGGCGGACGCCGTGCCACTCTCTGAGCCCGCGCAGCGCGCAATCGCCGCGGGCGTGGCGGCGATCGGCGACCTCGTGACCGGCGGCGACGACTACGAGCTGCTGTTCTGCGCGGCGCCGCCGGCGCGCGGCACCGTGGATGCCCTCGGCCAACGCCTCGGCCTCGCCGTCACCCGCATCGGGACCATAGAGCGCGGGGAGGGCGTCACGATCGCGGACGCCGACGGCCGCCCGCTCACGCTAGGCCGGACCGGATACGCGCACTTCTAGGCCGCATTCCCATCAAGGTCTCTTGTTGAGTCAGACGGCCTTTCTTTCGCGGGATCTCCAGACTATCGACAGCGACACGCCGGAAGGACGACGGTGACGATACGGCGCCATTCGGGTATGGTCGCCATGGAGTTCACGGCCATCCGGGCAATGCCGGATAGGGGGAGGCTGTCATGGCTCGTCACAAGCATGTGATCAACATCAGCGAAGTCGAACCCAAAGAAATAGCCGTCGGCGACAAGTTCCACCATATCGTCAGGGGGTTGGGCAGCTCGACCGGCAACCTCGAATTGGGCTGCAGCCATTTCAGGGTTGCTCCCGGAAAATACGCCTTTCCGAAGCACTCGCACGTGCGCAACGAGGAAGCCCTTTACATCCTCGAAGGGAGCGGCACGCTCACCCTCGGAGACGACGAGATTTCGGTGTCGGCGGGCGACTACGCTGCCCTGCCCATCGGCAGGCACCTGCCCCACAAGCTGGTCAACACCGGCGATTCCGATCTGGTCTACCTGTGCCTGTCGACCAATCACATGCCCGAGGTCACCGAATATCCGGATTCGGGCAAGATCGGCGTGCTCGCAGGGCCGGACTGGAACCAGTTGCTGGTCGACTTCTATGCCGGCACGGACGTGTCCGACCAGTATGTGCTGAAGTTCTTCAACGGCGGCGACGACGTCAACTACTTCACCGGCGAGACCGACGACTAGGTTCGGCGGCCCGTAACCGACTGGCCAGCCGCCGCCATGGCGAAGGCCAGCGGTGGCGCGAGAGTTCGCCATTCTCTTCGCATGCCGGACGTGTCGCAGGTCGTTCCCACTCCGTAAGCCGTGCCTGATGACGCACCGACCTGAATTCCAGAGATACGGATCGCCAGCATGACCGAACCGGCCACGGACCTGTTATACGAGAGCCACGGCCTGAGCGCCTTCCGCTACATGGCGCCGGCGACGCAATCGTCGCTTTACCGCAACGGCAAGGTGCTGACCCGGCGCGACCGCGACGGCAGCGACAGCGGCTTCGCGGGCATCGATCTGGAAAGCCGCGAGATGGCGATCGTCGATGCGCGCTCGCTGGCGCCGGGCGAGCAGCCGAACCTGGCGGCCAACGGCTTCGAATTGCTCGACCGGCCGATGGCCCATCCCGACCTCGACTTTCTCGACCATGAGGCGGTGGTGCGGTCCTACTATCCGGACTGCGTGACGATCGTGAAGGCGGCGACCGGCGCCGCGACCGTCGCGGCGTTCGACCACAACATCCGCTCGGCCAGCGGCAAGTCGGACAAGCGGCGGATTGCCGGCGGGCAGCAGGTCCAGGGCCCGGCCCATGTCGTCCATGGCGATTACACGCTGACCAGCGCGCCGCAGCGGCTGCGCGATCTGGCGCGCCCGCCGACCCTGAACGACACCTACCGCACGGTGCTCGCCGCGGGCGAAACGCTGCTCGATTCGGATGACGTCGAACGCGCCATCGAGGACGGCCGCTTCGCCCTCATCAACCTCTGGCGCAACATTGCCCGTGAGCCGGTGGCGACCCGGCCGCTTGCGCTGTGCGACGCAGCGACCGTGCATCCGGAAGAGCTGGTCGTCTTCGAGATTCACTACAGCGACCGGGTCGGCGAGAACTATTTCGCCAAGCACGATCCGCGCCACCGCTGGGTCTACTGGTCCGGCATGACGCGGGACGAGGCGCTGCTCATCAAGCAATGGGACTCCGACGGCGAGCTGGCGTGTTCGAAAGGCGCGCGCGCCGACGCCGACGGCAAACGCCGGTCCAGCACCTTCAGCTTCCATAGCGCCTTCAAGGACCCCGCCACCCCGCCCGACGCCCCCGACCGCTGGAGCATCGAAGTCCGCTGCGCATTGCTGTACGGGTGAGCGGGTCGCGGCCGGTCGGTGCCATTCGCTGGACTAGAAGATTCCAGTCAGGGATCACCCGATAATCCCTACGCCATGTAGCGGCGGATCGCCGCCGTCCGTCGCCCCACCTCAGTGCGGATTGGCGCCAATCACTGCGGAAAACCGCAGGACACAATACCGACCGGTGCCGTTGACCGGCGGGTGCCCGCTGGTCATAACTCGGGCGCCCGCAACGCGGGTCCGATGCGGCGAGGGAGAAGGGCGCCATGATCGATCTCTATTACTGGCCGACGCCGAACGGCTGGAAGCTCACCATCCTCTTCGAGGAGCTCGGCATCCCGTACAACGTGATTCCGGTGGACATCAACAAGGGCGAGCAGTTCGAGCAGGATTTCCTGGCGATCGCGCCCAACAACCGGATGCCGGCGGTGGTGGATTCCGAAGGCGCGGACGGCGCGCCGCTCTCGCTCTTCGAATCCGGCGCCATCATGCTGCACTACGCAGACAAGCACGGCCGCTTCATCCCGGCCGACGAGCGCGGCCGGGCCGAGGTGCTGCAGTGGCTCTTCTTCCAGATGGGCAACGTCGGGCCGATGCTCGGCCAGTGCCATCACTTCCGCAACTACGCGCCGGAGAAGCTGCCCTACGCCATCGACCGCTACGTCAACGAGACGGGCCGGCTCTACCGCGTGGTGAACAAGCGCCTCGCAGACCGTGATTGGGTCGCGGGCGAGTACTCCATCGCCGACATGGCGATCTTCCCCTGGATGCGGCTCTGGGAGAACCAGGGACAGGACATCGCCGACTATCCCAATCTCGCCAAGTGGCTGGAGCGCAACAACGCGCGGCCTGCGGTGCAGCGCGGCCTCGACGTGATGGCCGACCGGATCCGCAAGAAGCCCGAGTTCACCGAGGAAGAACGCTCGATCATGTTCGGCGCCAAGCAGTTCGAAGCCCGCTAGGGAAAGCGACGATGATCGATCTTTACACCTGGGGCACGCCGAACGGAGTCAAGGTCTCGATCATGCTGGAGGAGGTCGGGCTCCCCTACCGGGTGCATCCGATCAACATCGGCAAGGACGAGCAGTTCGCGCCCGATTTCCTCGAGATCAGCCCCAACAACAAGATCCCGGCGATCGTCGATTCCGACGGGCCGGACGGGGAGCCGATCTCGCTCTTCGAGTCCGGCGCGATCCTGCTCTATCTCGCGGACAAGACCGGCCAGTTGATCCCGTCGGACGCGCGCGGCCGCTGGCGGGTGATGGAGTGGCTGATGTTCCAGATGGGGGGTGTCGGCCCGATGTTCGGCCAGGCCAACCATTTCCGCCGCTTCGCCAAGGTCGAGGTGCCCTACGCCATCGAGCGCTACACCGCCGAGGCGCACCGGCTCTACGGCGTGATGGACCGCAGGCTGGCGGAGCGCGACTTCCTCGCCGGCGACTATTCCATCGCCGACATCGCCTGCTTCGGCTGGGTCAGGCGGTGGGAATGGCACGGCATCGACTGGGCCGACTACCCCAACCTGCACCGCTGGTTCGAGACCATCGGGGCCCGGCCCGCGGTGCAGCGGGGCATCGAGGTCCCGTAGCAGGGGCTGAAGCGTGGCGGACCCGCTCGCCCATCCGTCGGTGAAGCGCGTGCAGGCGGCGCTCGCCGCCGCAGGCTCCGACGCGCAGGTCATCGCTCTGGCCAGCACCGCGCGGAGCGCCGAGGACGCCGCCGCCAGCATCGGCACGCCCTTGGGCAGCATCGTGAAGTCGCTCGTCTTCACCGTGGGCGGCGCGCCGGTGATGGCGCTGGTCGCGGGTGACCGCCGCTGCGACCCGAAGGCGTTGGGGCGGGCGCTCCAGCGCGAAGGCCGCGTGCGCCGTGCCGATGCCGATGCCGTGCGCGACGCCACGGGCTTCGCCATCGGCGGCGTCGCGCCGGTGGCGCACGAGACGCGGCTTCCCGTCGCGATCGACGCGAGCCTCGGCCGCTTCGAGACCGTCTACGCCGCCGCCGGCCACCCGCACTGCGTCTTCGCCACCACTGTGGCCGAGCTGGAGCGCCTCACCGGCGGCACCGTGACGCCGGAGATCGCGGTCGCGCAGTAGGAGTTGCGTCGGGTCTGTCTTCCGGCGGGTTGCGCATCAGGCGGGCGAGGGAAGCGGTCTCCTGCCCGAAGCCGTCGCTCTCAACATGTCTCGCGGCCCGCAGACGAACGCGATTGCCCTTGTTCTGATTGAGCTTCCAGGTGCCGTCAACGCTCTCCACGGTGAGCTCGACCGGCATGATCGAGCGCATCAGCGTGCCAAGCCGGTCTGGCGACACCTTCGATGGCATCCACGGAGGCTTGGGCCGAAGCTCATTCTCGAACCGGGCCGACAGCGCGTCCAGGTGGGCGCGGAGCGTCTCGTCCGGGCGACGCCGGAGCGTGCCCCGGATGTGCACGGCCACGTAATTCCATGTCGGAACCTGATCCACGGCATCGGTGCCGTACCAGTCCGGCGAGATGTAGCTGTCCGGTCCACTGACCGCGAGAACGGCTGCCGCTTCCGCCGCCTGCACGTGGCGCGCGATTGGATTCGAACGAACGAGATGGGCATGAACCGCCGCGCCGTCATCGGCCACGACGAATGGTATGTGGCTGACGAGCGGACCCCGGCCGTCGATGGCCAGGACCCCGAACCCTCGTTCAGCCGCGAACTTCAGGTTGCGGTCCTGGGAAACGCGCCGGAAGGCTGGATTGGAATGCACCGAATCGGAGTCCGTCTTGCCTCAAGCCCGCCAGCGCGTGGATTGCGCTACTTCCTGGGGCATATCGCCTGCTACTCCAGCACCGGCAGAGCCTGCAGGTAGTCGAACAGTGCCTTGGCGATGCGCTGGCGCTCGGCTTCGGCCAGGCGGTCGGAGAGGGGCGGCATGGTCGTCTCTTCGAGGACGGAGAGCGGTTCCAGGATCAGGCGCACGAACTCCGCCTCGTCGTAGACCTTGGCGACTTCCGCCAAGTTTGCCTCGAATTTTCGGCCGCCGTAGCCGTTCACCAGGTGGCAGCTGAGGCAGTGGGTCTTGGCCAGCGCTGCGCCCTCGTGGAAGCGTTCGTCGAGCCCCGGCGGCAGCAAGGCTGCGTCGGAGAGCGTGACGAGGTTCACCTCCGCCACCTGATAGGGCCAGTTGCGCGCGCCTTCCGCCAGAAGGGCCGGGTTCCCGATATTGTCCCAGATCAGATAGTAGGGGCCGAGCGGCACGCCGGTCTCGTTTTGCGCCAGGTTGTCCACCGTGAACGGCGAGCCGTCCCCGCGCGCGAAGACGATGAAGGCGCCCTCGCTCAGGAAGCGTTCGGCCGGCAGGCGGGAGACGTAGCCGTCCAACGCGCGGAATTCGACCGTTTCCGCTCCGCTTTGCCAATCGGGGCCGAAGAGACGCGCCATCACGTCGATGGCCGGGTAGCCCACGTAGTCCACGGCGACATGCGCGTCGCCCACGCTCAGGTGCGGCTCGTAGACCGTCACCGTCCCGGCCGGGGCGCCCATCTGCGCCTGCAGCGCGTCGACCGCCGGCATCTCTGCCGCGCGCAGGGGGGATGCCGCCAGCAACGCCAAGCCGAGCACGGCAGCCAGCACTGTGAACCGTCGATGCATCGCTTTCTCTCCCTGTCCAGGAAAGCGCCCGTCCCAACCTTCGACGGGCCGGCCCGCATCGTAGAGACCTCTCGCTCCGTCTCTCAACCCCAGCGGCGGGTCCTCGGCCCTTCCATCCGGCCTGCGATCTGCTATGTCTCCGAGGCGCGGTGCGCGGCGGGAGGAGGCGATGGCGGCCAGAGCGGCAACCGAGACGCGCCGGAACCGGGGGTTCCCCCAGGCGAGCCGGCCTTGGGACGGGCTCAAGGCCGCGATGCTGGCGGCGCGCGAGGGCGACAAGCCCTGGTGCCACGAACGCAGCTTCACCGCCGCCTATTTCGCCGGCGACGACGTGCTGCGCTGTGCGCACGAGGCCTACGACGCATACCGGGACGAGAACGGTCTTTTCGCCAAAGGCGCCTATCCGAGCCTCGCCGCGTGCGAGCGCGAGTTGATCGCGGGCGTGCTCGACCTTCTGCACGCGCCGGACGACGCCGGCGGGTCCACCACCGCCGGCGGCACCGAGAGCATCCTCATGGCGATGAAGGCCGCGCGCGACTGGGCGCGGGAGCATCGCCCCGCCGCGGGCGTGCCCGAGGTCGTGGTGCCGAAGACCGCGCACGCAGCCTTCGACAAGGGCGCGGAATGGCTCGGCATGAGGATCGTGCGCATGGCGCGCAGCCAGGGCTGGCGCGCGGACGTCGCCGGCATGGCCGCAGCCATCGGCGAGAACACGGTGATGATCGCAGGCTCCGCGCCGCCCTATCCCTACGGCGAGACCGACCCCATCGGGGAGATCGCGCAGCTTGCCCAGGCGCACGATCTCTGGATGCACTCGGACGGCTGCATCGGCGGCATGATCCTGCCGTTCATGCGGGCGCTGGGCGATGCGGTTCCGCCCTTCGACTTCGCCGTCCCCGGCGTCACCTCGATGTCGGTGGACATGCACAAGTTCGGCTACGCCCACAAGGGCATCTCTCTCTGCCTGCTGCGCGACAAGGCACTGGAGCGCTACCACCGCACGATCTTCGAGGGCTGGCCCGCCGGTACCTATTCCACCCCCACCATCACCGGCACGCGCTCGGGCGGCGGGGTCGCGAGCGCCTGGGCGGTGATGACCCATCTGGGGGAGGAAGGGTACCTGCGTATCCACGAGGTCCAGCGGGGCATTCGCGAGAGGCTGATCGCGGGGATCGAGGCCATCGAGGGCCTTGCGGTGCTCGGCCACCCGCACGCGCTCCACGTCACCTTCTACGCAGACGGCTTCGACATCTTCGCGGTGGAGGAGGGGATGGCGGCGCGCGGCTGGCGCTCGATCCGCATGCGCGAGCCCGACTCGATCCTGCTCTGGCTCAACATGAAGCACGCGGACAGCATCGACGCCTACCTCGCCGACCTTGCCGAGGTCGCGGCGGACGTGCGCAGCGGCGGCCTCACGGCGGCCCAGCGCGGCGCCTCCAACTATGCGACCTGAGGCGGGCCGAGGGCCGGTCGGACCATGAGTCTTACGATCGACAGCGATTTCGACGGCGGCAACATCCGCTGCCTCGCGGCGCCCGCGCCCGACGCGATCCGTCTGGAGATCGTTCCCGACGCCGGCGGCGAATTCTACCAGTGGTTCTACTTCCGCGTGGCCGGCGCCGCGGGCGAGGACTGCGTGCTCAGGATCGAGAACGCCGGCGGCGCGGCGTACACGGACGGCTGGAAGGATTACCGCGCCTGCGCCTCGGAGGACGGCGAGGACTGGTTGCGGGTCGCTACCGAGTACGACGGCACGGTGCTCACGATCCGCCACAGGCCTGCGGGCGACGCGGTGCGCTTCGCCTACTTCGCTCCTTACCCCATGGCGCAGCACGACCGGCTCATCGCCCGCGCCGCGCGCTCGCCCCTTGTCACGGCTCGGCGGCTCGGCGAGACCCTCGACGGCGCGCCCCTCGACCTGCTGGAGATCGGCGGCGCGCAGGCGCGGACCTGCTGGATCATCGGACGCCAGCACCCCGGCGAGACCATGGCGGAGTGGTGGATGGAGGGGTTTCTGGAGCGCCTGCTGGACCCCAGCGATGCGCTTGCGCAAGTGCTGTTGGGCAAGGCGCGCTTCTTCGTGGTGCCCAACATGAACCCCGACGGCAGCCGGCGCGGACACCTCAGGACCAACGCGGCGGGCGTCAACCTCAACCGCGCCTGGGCGGCGCCCAGCATGGCGAAGAGCCCGGAGGTGTTCCTGGTCGGGGCGGAGATGGCGCGGACCGGCGTCGACTTCTGTCTCGACGTGCACGGCGACGAGGCGCTCCCCTACAACTTCATCGCCGGGCCCGAAGGCATCCCGTCATACTCGAAAGCGCTGGCACGGAAGCTCGCGCGCTTTCAGGCCGCGCTCGTGGCGGCGAACCCGGACTTCCAGACCGAGTACGGCTATCCGCCGACGCCGCCCGGCAAGGCTGACCTGCGCATCTGCGCCAACTACGTGGCCGAGACCTTCGGCTGCCTCGCCATGACCCTGGAAATGCCGTTCAAGGACGCTGCAAACGCGCCGGACCCACGATACGGCTGGTCGCCGGCGCGCAGCCACCGCCTCGGCCGGAGTTGCCTGGAGGCGCTCGCCGCCGTCATCGACGAGCAGCGCTGAGCGGGCCGGGTCACGCCCCTTCGGTGGCGAAGCCCGCGCTCGGCTTCGCGTCGGGCAAGCGCAGGTAGGCGAGGCACGCCAGCGCCACCTGCGCCGCGAGGAAGGCGAAGAACGCCTGGTAGGCGATGGCCGGCGCGGCGCCGTCCGTCGCGGGGAAGGCGCCGACGATCACGCCGCCCAGCGCCTGCAGCACCGCCGGGCCGCCCATGAAGGCGATGGCCATGAGCGCCATGCCGCGCCCGGCGAGCCGGTCGGGCAGCAGCGAGCGCGCGTGGCCTGCCAGCATGATGTTGTACGACCCGCAGGCGCCGACGAGGGCGAGGAGGACGATCACCGCCCAGGTGGGGAGCGCCGGCAGCGCGGCGAGCAACCCCAGCGCAGCGACGACGGCGGCGGCAAGGACGAGAATGGGCCACTTGCGCATGTCCAGCCGGCGCTCCAGGGGGCCCAGCACAAGGTTCGCCACGATCAGCGCGGCTGCCATCACGAGGAGCGCGTTGCCGGCCTCCACCGGCTCGAGCCCGTGCCGGTCCGCGAGAAAGGGTCCGCCCCAGAGCCCGAGGACGGTGATGACCACCGGATAGGACGCAAACCCCATCAGAATGAGCGTGGGGAACCCCGGCGTCGCCAGCGCGGCGCGGACGCCACGCAGGCTTTCGCGAACCCCCTCCGCAGGGGCCGAGCCGCCGCCTTCCGGGGACGGGCGGTCGCGCGCCATCGCGTAGATGGCGATGGCGCCGGCGGCGGTCAGCCCCGCCGCACCCCAGAACGCCACGCGCCAGCCGAGGGCGTCGGCGACCGCAGCCAGCGGCGTCGTCGACAGCAGCCCGCCGGCGCCGCCGATGGCAATCATCCGCCCCATCCAGGTGCTGAAGGAGGCAGCAGGCGCCCACTGGCCGAAGAGGAAGAGCGAGCCCATCAGCACCGCCGAGCAGCCGAAGCCGAGCAGCAGGCGGCCCGCCATCAGCATCGCCTCGCCGTCCGCAAGGCCGTAGAGGATCGAGCCCGCGATCGCGGAGGTGAGCACCACGGGCGCCGTGCGGCGCGCGCCGAAGCGGTCGAACAGCATGCCGACTGGGATCTGCGCCGCGCCGAAGGAGAGGAAGAACAGGCCGGTGAGCACGCCGAGTGCCTCCGGCGAGAGGCCGAACTCGGCGCTCAGGGTCTTGGCGATCACCGCATTGGAGGCGCGGAAGAACTGGCTCAGGACGAAGACGGCGCCGAAGCAGACGATGACGGCTATGAGCGGATCGAGCCCGCGCGGCGGCCCGCTTGCCGCAGCCGGGGAGTCAGCCTGGGAGCGCATCGATCCCCCAGCCGGCGAGCGCTCCCAGGATCACCACGGCCCAGGGCGGCACCCTCCAGAAAGCCAATAGCACGAAGGCCGCGAGACCCAGCGCGAGGTCGGTCGGCGTCCGGATGCCGCCGATCCAGATCGGGTCGTAGAAGGCGGCGCCGAGCAGGCCCACGACCGCCCCGTTCACACCCAGCATCGCGCGCTCCGCATGGGCGAAGCGCCTGAGCCGCTCCCAGAAGGGAAGCGCGCCCACCACCAGCAGGAACGAGGGCAGGAAGACCGCGGCGAGGCAGAGCAGCCCGCCCAGCACGCCGCCCGGCCCGATGCTGGCGACGGCACCGAGGTAGGCGGCGAAGGTGAAGAGCGGCCCCGGCACCGCCTGGGCGGCGCCGTAGCCCGCGATGAAGGTCTCGTTCGCGACCCAGCCGGGCGGCACCACCTCGGCCCGCAGCAGCGGCAGCAGGACGTGCCCGCCGCCGAAGACCAGTGAGGCGGAACGGTAGAAGCCGTCCACCAGTTGCAGCGCCTCTGCAGGCCAGGCGGCCGCAAGGATAGGCAGCGCGACCAGCAGCGCGATGAAGAGCGCGAGGAGCAGGACGGCAAGGCGCCTGTCCACTGCGATGCCGAGCGACGCATCGCCGGCGTCAGAGGCCGGGCGCAGGTAGAGCAGGCCGGCGAGCGCACCGGCGGCGATGATCGCGACGTGAGTCACGACCGAGGGCGCCAGCACGGCGGCGATGGCAGCGAGCACCGCCACCGTGGCACGCGGCGCGTCGGGGCAGAGCGTCCGTGCCATGCCCCAGACCGCCTGCGCCACCACCGCCGCGGCGACGACTTTCAGCCCCTGCAGGGCGCCCGGGGGGATCACCTCCTCGTAGGCCGCGACGCCATAGCCGAAGGCCACCATGAGGACCGCCGAGGGCAGCGTGAAGCCGACCCATGCCGCTGCCGCGCCGGGCAGCCCCGCCTTGGCGAGCCCGATGCCGATGCCCACCTGGCTGGAGGTCGGCCCCGGCAGCATCTGGCAGAGCGCGACGAGGTCGGCATAGGCGCGGTCCCCGATCCAGCGCCGCCGCGAGACGAAGGCCTCGCGGAAGTAGCCGATGTGGGCCACCGGCCCGCCGAACGAGGTCAGCCCCAGTAGCAGAAACGCGATGAAGACGCGCGCCGCGGGCTCTTTTCCCGCGCCGCTGCCGCCGCCCATGCCGCGCCCGTCCACGCTCATGAGGACCGGGAATACGCCATTTCGCTGGCACTGACACGTGAAGCGGCCCTCACGTACCGGGAGCGCTCTCAAACTTTGCGCTGCCGGGTGATACGCTCCCCGCAGCGGGTGACGCGGAGGCGGCGGAAGGGCGGGCGATGACGGACGGGGAGATGCAGGCCGCGCCCTTCGAGGCGGCGCACTGGGACCTCGTGCCCGGCGGCACGGCGCTCGTCGTCATCGACGCGCAGAACGATTTTCTCCACCCGGACGGCTGGTACGCGACCCAGGGCATCGACATCGGCCACATGCAGCGCTGCATCGAGCCGCTGAAGGCGCTCCTCGCCGCCGCGCGCACGAAGGGCATCCCCATCGTCTGGACCCGCCACGGCATCAGGGGCGCCGAGGACGGCGGGCCGTTCATGCAGCTCCGGCCCTTCCTCGCCGAGGGCGGGCTCAGGCGCGAAACCTGGGGCTGGGAGGTGCTGGCGGACCTCAGCCCGCAGCCGGACGACTGGTACGTCGCGAAGACGCGGCTCAGCGCCTTCTACGGCACGGACCTGGAGGTGGTGTTGCGGGGCTTGCGTGCGGAGACGGTGCTGATGACCGGCGTGCTCACCAATCAATGCGTCGCGGCGACCTCGAAGGACGCGATGTTCCGCGACTTCAAGCCCATCGTGATCGAGGAGTGCACGGGGACGACGCTGCCGCATCTGCATGAGCCCGCGATCGAGATGATGCGCGTTGGCTGGGCCGAGGTGCGCGACCTCGAGTCCGCGCTGAGCGAGATCAGGCAGCTCGCACCGGCGCGCGCGGCGGGAGGCGCCTGATGGCTGCGGACCTGCCGCGCTCGGCCCGCGTCGTCATCGTCGGCGGCGGGGTGGTGGGCTGCTCGGTGGCCTATCACCTGGCGCGCGCGGGCGTCAGCGACGTGGTGCTGCTGGAGCGGCGCGAGCTTACCTGCGGCACCACCTGGCACGCCGCCGGGCTCATCGGCCAGCTCCGCCCGTCCAAGCGCATGACCGAGCTCGCCAAGTACACCGCCGAGCTCTACACGGGCCTCGAGGCGGAGACGGGCCAGGCGACCGGGTTCAAGCAGAACGGCTCGATCTCGCTTGCCACGACGCAGGGCCGCTTCGACGAGCTGAAGCGCAGCGCCTCCATGGCCAAGGTGTTCGACCTCCGCGTCGACGTGCTCGGCCCGGAGGAGATCAAGGAGCGCTACCCGCTGATTACCGTCGACGACGTGGTGGGCGGCATCTTTATCCCCTCCGACGGCCAGGCCAACCCCATCGACGTGACCCGCGCGCTCGCCAAGGGGGCGCGGGACGGTGGCGTGCTCGTCCGCGAAGGAGTTCCCGTCACCGCCATCGCCCACGACGGCGAGCGGGTCACGGGAGTCGAGACGCCGGAGGGCGCCATCGCGGCGGAGACGGTGGTGCTGTGCACGGGCATGTGGACGCGCGCGCTCGCGGCCTCCATCGGGGTCCACGTGCCGCTCCACGCCTGCGAGCACTTCTACGTGATGACGGACCCCTTCGAGGGCGTGACGCCGGACCTGCCCGTGCTGCGCGATTACGACGGCTGCGCCTACTACAAGGAGGACGCCGGCAAGATCCTGCTCGGCGCCTTCGAGCCCGACGCCAAGCCCTGGGGCATGGACGGCATCCCCGAGGACTTCTGCTTCGACCAGCTGCCCGACGACTTCGAGCACTTCGAGCCGGTGCTGACGCACGCGCTGAAGCGCATGCCGGCGCTGGCGGACGCCGGCATCCAGACCTTCTTCTGCGGGCCCGAGAGCTTCACGCCGGACGACCGCTACCATCTGGGCGAGGCGCCGGGGCTTTCCGGCTGCTACGTCGCCGCCGGGTTCAACTCCATCGGCATCCAGTCGGCCGGCGGCGCCGGCAAGGTGCTGGCGGAGTGCATCAGGACCGGCAAGCCGCTCCTCGACATGTGGGACGTGGACATCCGCCGCAACCTGCCGTTCCAGACCAACCGGCGCTATCTGCGCGAGCGCGTGAGCGAGACCCTGGGGCTGCTCTACGACAACCACTGGCCCTTCCGCCAGTACGCGACCGCGCGGGGCGTGCGCCGCTCGCCCTTCCACGATCGCCTCGTGGCGCGCGGTGCCTGCCACGGCGAGGCCTTCGGCTGGGAGCGGCCCAACTGGTACGCCACGGACGGCACGGAGCCCCGCTACGAGTACAGCTTCGGCCGGCAGAACTGGTTCGATGCGTCGGCAGCGGAGCACCGCGCGGTGCGGGAGGGGGTGGGCCTCTTCGACCAGACCTCCTTCGCCAAGTTCCGCCTCCAGGGCCGCGACGCCGCGCGGGTGCTGGGCCGGGTCTGCGCCAACGAGGTGGACGTGCCGCCAGGCCGCATCGTCTACACCCAGTGGCTCAACGAGGCGGGCGGCATCGAGGCCGACCTCACCGTCACCCGGCTCGCGGACGACGACTACCTGATCGTGACCTCGGGCGAGTTCCAGGTGCGGGATGCCCTCTGGCTCACGCGCCACATCCCGGACGGAGCGCACGCGGTGCTCACCGACGTGACCTCCGGCCTCGCCGTGCTCGGCGTCATGGGCCCGCGCGCCCGCGCGTTGTTGCAGTCGCTCAGCCCTGACGACCTCGGCAACGAGGCCTTCCCCTTCGGCACCAGCCGGGAGATCGAGCTCGGCCTCGCCTACGCCCGCGCCTCGCGCATCACCTACGTGGGCGAGCTCGGCTGGGAGCTCTACATCCCGACCGAGTTCGCGGCCGGCATCTACGACGCGCTGGTGGAAGCGGGGGAGGACGTGGGGCTCCGCCACGTCGGCATGCACGCCATGAACTCGCTCAGGATCGAGAAGGCGTATCGCCACTACGGCCACGACATCACCGACGCCGACACGCCGCTGGAGGCCGGCCTCGGCTTCGCGGTCAGGCTGGAGAAGCCGGGCGGCTTCATCGGGCGCGAGGCCCTGCTGCGCCAGCGGGAGGAGGGCGTGCGCCAGCGCTTGGTGCAGTTCCTGCTCGAGGATCCGGAGCCGCTGCTCTACCACAACGAGCCGATCTGGCGGGACGATGCGATCTGCGGCTACGTGCGCTCAGGGATGTACGGCCATACCCTGGGCGGCGCCGTCGGCCTCGGCTACGTGGAGAACGCCGGTGGCGTCGACGCAGACTACGTAACCGCCGGCCGCTACGAGATCGAGGTCGCAGGCGTCCGCTACCCGGCCACGGCCTCCCTCCGCCCCCTCTACGACCCGAAATCCAGCCGAATCAAGGCCTGACGCACTGCGTCACGGTGCGATACGTGGCGCTGGCATCACTACGCCGCCAACGCCCAGCCTCTCCGCCGCCCCTTCGAAAGGGCGAACGTCATTTCGTGACTGCGGTCCAACTCCTCCTCCAGGTCCGCAATCCGGGTCAGGCTGTCCCGCAGCGTTTCCGTCTCGGTGCTGCCGTGCTCCAGGTAGAGCCTCCTGATCAGAGCTTCCGCCGCCTTCGGGAAGGCGGACTTCCCCGTCTCCCATCGGTGGATCGTCTGCTCGCTGACCTTCAGCAAGTGAGCCAGTGTCGCCTGCGACATGAGCATCTCGCGGCGCAGGAAGCGCATTTCCTTGCCGCTCAGGTCCTTCTTCCGGCGGCTCAAGTGCTCGCCGATCTTCCGGTTGAGTGCGTCGATGTCCATGATCGCAATCGTCTTCCCGCGCGGGGACGCGTTCCACTCGAAGCCGTTCATCAGGAACACGTCGTCCAGGCCGCACTCCGTATAGTGGTAGCGTTCATCGTGCATGGTCCTCCCTCCGACTCTTGCCGTCACCATGTCGTGATGCATTCGATGTGACCCGCGCACACGGCCACGACTACGGTGACACGCTGTCCCGCAACCTTGCGGCGCATCTTGATTCGCCAATCGCCGCACTCGTCCTGCTCGGGACGACCGACCGCTCTCCCTGACCTCAGTACCTCCAGAACAAGCCGCATGTTGATGCCTCGCTCCATCATGCGCTGCTGGAAATGGGGTGCGTTCATGCGAACGTTCAGGGTGTCTGCCAGAGCCAGCGAATGAACGCGGCTCACCAATTGGTCTGCTGACGGGGCCTTTGTCTGCGTCCTCGGAAAGCGAACGATCGGCGGGTCCGATACAACCTACCAATATGGTAGGTTTGGAGCCCCGTCAAGGAGCTTGCATGAGCCCCCTGGTAAAGCAGTCTTGCTGGGCGGCGGAACCCCAACCCCGCTACTCCCGACCACGTTCGGACCGGCGGCTTTGCCCGCGCATTCCCGACGGGCGACACTGGGCGCGCAACTCATCCACGGGGGAGTGAAGGATGGCGTGGGATTACATTATTTGCGGCGCGGGCTCGGCCGGGTGCGTGCTGGCGCATCGGCTCTCCGCCGACCCGAAGAACAAGGTCCTGCTGCTCGAAGGCGGCGGCTTCGACACGTCGCCGGTGCTGCGGGTGCCTGCCGGCGAGATCAAGGCGATCCTGAACCCCCGCTTCAACTGGATGTACATGAGCGAGCCCGACCCCTCGCTCAACGGGCGCGATGCCATGTGGCCAGGCGGCAAGGTGCTCGGCGGCTCCAGTTCCATCAACGGCATGATCTATCTGCGCGGCCAGCACGAGGACTACGACGAGTGGGCCCGGCTCATCGGCAACACAGGCGCGTGGAGCTACCGCGACGTGCTGCCCTACTTCAAGCGCATGGAGAGCAACCCGCTCGGCCCGAGCGAGTATCACGGCGCCGACGGGCCGCTCGAAGTCTCCAACGTGCCGACGCCGCATCCGCTTGTCCGCGTCTTCGTCGAGGCGTCCAAGGAGATCGGCATCCCCTTCAATCCGGACGTGAACGGCGAGCGGCAAGAAGGTGCCGGCCCCAACCAGGGGACGGTCCGCTTCGGCCGGCGCAACAGCACCGCCCGCGCCTATCTGCGCCCGGTGATGGGGCGGAGGAACCTCGATGTCGAGACCGAGGCGAAGGTGGACAAGGTGCTGTTCGAGGAGGGGCGCGCGCGCACCGTCATTTACAGCCGGGCGGGCGTGAAGCACGAGGCGCGGGCGGACGGCGAGATCGTCCTGTCTGCCGGCGCTATCGCATCGCCGGCGATCCTGCTGCGCTCAGGCATCGGGCCGGCGGCCGATCTCGCCCAGCTCGGCATCGCCGCGGTCGCGGACTCGCCGGGCGTCGGCAACAACCTGCAGGAGCATCCGGTCGCCTGGGTGGCAGGCTACGTCGACATCAGCACCTACAACACCGAGGTCACGGCGTCGGGCTGGGTGCGGCACGGGCTCAACTGGCTGCTGCGCGGCAAGGGGCCGGCGGCGAGCCCCATCGCCCAGGCGGTGGCCTTCGTCCGTACCCGGCCGCAGGAGGAGGACCGCCCGGACATCCAGATCCATTTCGTGCCGACCGGCTACGAGTTCGGCCCGGACGGGATCAAGCTGCTGGAGCGTCCCGGCATCACCCTGCCGGTCAACGTCTGCCGGCCCAAGAGCCGCAGCAGGCTCACGCTCCGCTCGGCCGATCCCAACGAGCCGCCCCGCATCTTCTCCAACCTCCTGGGCGACGAGGACGACATGCGCCGCATGATCGACGGCTGCAAGATTTCTCGCGCGATCTTCGAGAGCGCGGCCTTCAAGCCGCACTTCCAGGAGCTCTACCTGCCCGCGCCCGAAGAGCGCAGCGACGAGGCGCTCGAAGCCTATATCCGCCAATACACGCTGCCGGCCTACCACCCCACGAGCACCTGCACCATGGGGATCGACGACATGGCGGTGGTCGACCCCGAGCTTCGCGTGCGCGGCGTCGACGGGCTCCGCGTGATCGACGCCTCGATCATGCCGATCGTGACCAGCGCCAACACCAACGCGCCCACCATCATGATCGGCGAGAAGGGCTCGGACCTGATTCTCAGTCGTTAGGGCTGGTCGGCGCGCATTTCTCGCCGGGTTCCCGCCCTCTCCGCTCCCGACTCCCCGGACCATGGTGCGGTGCAGGCTGCGCGGCTTATACGCCAGGATCGCGCCATGAGGCAGTGGACGAAGGAGCGGGCCGAGGCGGGCGCGGTTGTCCGCGACATTCACCGGGTCGCGCCCTGCGGCTGGGATGCGATCCCAGTAGAATCCCACTTATCAGTCTGTCGGACTTTGGTGTGGTGATCAGCTAGAATTCGTCGATGAGCAGATTC
>JAPPHR010000015.1 GCA_028820995.1 Rhodospirillales bacterium | reverse complement strand
GCGCCATGATGTCGGTCGAGTAGCCGACGATCTCGCCGTCCTCGACGAACTCGAAGGGCGGGAACCGCGCCTCGGTTCCGACGATGAACTCGCCGCGTTGCTTGATCTCGTCCAGGAGATCCGCATTGGCCGGGCTGGCGGAGAAGGCGAGGCTCGCTGCGATGGCCGCCCCGAGTGCGACCGCCCACGTTCGTTTCAATGAGGCCAGCATCTTGATCCTCCTTCATGTGTATTGCATAATAATAAAGTTACTATTACAGTATGACAGTATAGTGAATTGCGCAATCGGGATCGAAGCCGGTGACCGACCCCGTCCGCAAAGATCAGCGCACCCGTCGGAGTCAGGATGGTTCCCGGCAGGGATCCGTTCATTCATTGGTCATCGAGAGCACCGGTCGGAACGCGCGAGAATGTGACCGGGCAGGCGGGCACCGCTATCCGCCGGGACCCCGCCAGAAAACCTGAAAGGCCGGCCATGACATCGAGCAGCAGACGTTCCGGGCTAAGTCTCAACCGCCCGTTCGTCGGTATCCCTTCCTTTCTGCGTGCGCCGATCGAAACGGACCTCGACGCTGTCCGCGCCGACATCGCGGTCTTCGGTGTCCCCTTCGACGAGGGCTCGCCCTTCCTCCCTGGCTCGCGCATGGGTCCGCGTTCGATTCGCGAGCATTCATTGCGGTTCGCCGCCCCCGAGGCCGGGTTCTACGACCCGGAGACCCGACGCACCTACCTCGCGCACGAGATGGCGAACGGGACCATCGCCGACGTCGGCGATGTCGACGTGTGGCCCACCGACGTGCAGAGCACGTTCGACAACGCGACGGACATGACCAAGGCGATCCTCTCCGCCGGGGCGCTGCCGGTGATGCTCGGCGGCGACCACTCGGTGACCTACCCGATCGTCAGGGGGTACGAGGACGAGGAGCCGCTACACGTCATCCACTTCGACGCGCATATCGACTACGCGCCGTTCATCCACGATCTGCGCTTCACCAATGTCCACCCGTTCCGCAGTATTGCTCCGTTGCGGCATGTGCTGAGCCTCACTCAGGTCGGAATCCGCAGCCTCCGGAGCGCCCAATCGGAATTCAACGACTCGATCGAAGACGGCAACCGGGTGATGACCATGGGCGAGTTCCACGAGGTGGGTCCGAAAGGCGTCGCTGAAGTGGTTCCGCGCGATGCACGGACGTATGTGAGCATCGACATCGACGTCCTCGACCTGCCGCTGATACCGGGGTGCGTATCGGCGGAGCCGAACGGGATGAGCTACGCGGAACTGCGCGATACCCTGGACGCCATCGCCGAACACTGCCATGTGGTCGGGTTCGATCTCGTGGAGGTTAATCCGACCCTGGACGTACGCACCGGCATGACCTCCTACCTCGCTGCGCACACGGTGCTGGAATTCCTCGGCAACATCTGTCGCCAGCCGCGCTGGGAGAGGCACCGCGATGCCCGCGCCGCGGCACGCGGTTAGATCTCGTTTTGCCTTAGCAGCCTCTTTCACCGAGGGGGAGCGGATGATCGGATTCAGCAGATCATGACAGAACATGTTCACGGCAAGGAGTAGGCAACGATCTCTGACGATCGTTTGACCAAAACGCTGAGCACGGTATAGGTCGGCGCCACGGCGACAGGCGAGATCACGCGACGCTCGCCGGCCCGACAACCCTGCGCCAGCGACATGCCCGGCACGCACCGACTTTTCCCTACCCATCGGGCCCGCGCGCTCCACTGTCGCCCTCTGCTTCGCGATGCGCCCATTCCGTTCTCGGAGCCGCGGTTCGCCTCAAGCGGTTGCATTGGCTGCGATGCACGCCGGCTGGCCGCGCGTGGGACGGGCAGCAGCCGCTAATCGCGCCCGGCGTCCATGATCGCCTGTGCGAGCCGTTCGGGCGAGGTGAAGCAGACCTCGTGGCCGCCCGGAATCTGGATCAACCGGAACAGGCCGAGTTTTTCCGACAGCCGCGGGTGCCAGGCCATGCTGTGCGGCAGCGAGGTGTCCTCGGTGCAGTTTATGTAGGACTTGGGCGTTTCCATCTCCGCCGGGTTATTCGAAAGGGATATCGCGTCGGTGATGGTGGCGAAGGGGTGGGGATTCAGCCGGTCGCAGGCCGATTGGGACAGCTCGGCGTCTGCATCGTTCATGAAGGCCTCGCGCCAAATCGGGTAGGGCATGACGACAGAACCGTCGCCGATCTCGGCGGCGATCTGCTCGAACAGCTCGACATAGTGGGGCGGCACCATGTCGTTCAGCGATTCGCCGTCGTTCGGCACGAAGGCGTTCCAGTAGATCAGCCGGCGGATACGCTCCGGCGCCTTGTCGGCGACGCCGGTGATGACCATGCCGCCGTAGCTGTGGCCCATCAGCAGCACGTCGCTCAGGTCATGTTCGGCGAGATAGTCGACGATCGACTGGATGGCGTCGGCCAGGCCGACCGTCTTGGCGTCGCCCGGCCGGTTGCCGGCAAGGGTCGGGCAGTGGACATGTTGTTCAGCGCCCAGATTGGACGCCGATCGGCGCGGCAACGTGTTGATTCTTTTGGATGCTGGGGGGTCAAATGCCGACGCTTGACAACAGCCACCAGCGTCTCGCCCGGAGGCTCAACGCTCGCCAGACCCCGCCCGATCGAGCGCGTCGCTCCCGCACGCCGCATCGCCACTGCAAACGGGTTGTCGCGACATGCGTCCAGGATGATCAGACGGAAGTTCGATGCCCCTTCCACCGCCCGCAAGACCAGATCGAGCGACACCGCCTCGAACTCCACGTCGCCGTCGCTCACGAGGCGCGCGTCCACGGGGATCAGAAAGTTGCGCTTGTCCACCTCGATGCCGTGGCCGGCGTAGAACACCACCGCGACTTCGGACGCCGACGCTGCGAGACGGAACTTCTGGAGGCCGTCCCACAACTCCGCCCGGCTCGCGTTCGGGAGCCGTGTGACCGCGAAGCCGAGGCGCTCCAGGGCTGCGCCCATATCGTTCGCGTCGTTGAGCGGGTTCGCCAAGCTCGGCGCGTGGGAATAGGACGCGTTCCCGATTACCAGCGCCACACGCTGACCGGCCGGGGCCGGAGTCGTGAACACCGACACAAGTAGCAGCGCGGTCGCGAACAAACTCGACCAGGGTCTCTGCCCCTGGCCTCCGAAATAGGTAAGGAGGCAAGGACTCATGGGGTGAGCGTCCGAGCTATGCGGAGCCCGACGTAATAGCGTTTTCCAGTGGAGAGCCAGATGCGGAACGCCGAGCGGAGGTGACGTGGTGGGCTGTTCCAGGAGCCGCCGCGGAGAACGCGCTTCCCGCAGTCGCCTCCCGTGACCCAAGCCCGCCCGTCCTCGGGGGCGCCGGCATAGCTCCCATGCCAGCAATCCTCAACCCACTCCGACTGATTGCCGAGCATGTCCGAAAGACCGAAGCCGTTCTGGCCGTAGCTGCCGATACTCGCCGAACCAGCAGAACTATCCCAACACGGTGCATGCTCTGTGTTGGAGACCGATTCCGATTTGTTCGTAAGGTCAAAGCCGTCGGCGTGATCGCATTGCGCCTGTACGTCGTCGCCCCAATAACGTGAAGTCCGCGTGCCCGCCCGCGCCGCATACTCCCACTCGGCTTCGGACAACAGGCGATACTGCTTCCTTGTCTTCCGAGACAACCAGTGTACGTAGGCCTTAGCGTCCTCCCAGCTAACGTAGCTCACCGCTTTCAGGACTCGGTCATGGCCATAGGAATTTGGCCGATGACCGTTGCAGCCGCCCCCCGCCACGCAAGCATCCCACTCCGCAAACGTCACCTCGTACCTGCCGACCGCGAAGGGCTCAGAAATCGTCACCCGGTGTTGCGGGCCTTCGTTGTCAGAACGGCCACTCTCAGATCGCAGCGAGCCCATCATGAACGAGCCCGCCGGCACCACCACCATCTCGGGGCACTCGGGACAGTCCCGGAACACACGGCCCGGCAGCATGGCCTCCCGCTTCCGTGCTTCTTCCGCTGCACGTTTGCGCGTCTCTTCCTCGCCAGCCGCCAGCAGCGCCTTTGCCGCCTCCGCGTCCAGATGACCCGTGGTGCCGCCGCCTTGATACGATTGCCAGTCTGCGATTGCAGCGCGCGTCCGCCGGCCGAACAGGCCGTCCGCCGGGCCGGGATCGAACCCCAGGGCAGCAAGGCCCATCTGTATCTGCCGCCGCTCCGAACGCTCCAGGCCGAGTGATGCTTCCACCGTTTCGGGCGCGGGCGCCGGGAGCTCCGGCGCAATCACGCGCTCCGGCTCGTCGGGGGTCACCGCCACCTGAACGTCGGGAGTTTCCTCTGGCCCGACTAATTCCTTCAGCCGACTGCGGGCCAGGACCGCGTAAGTGCCCTCCGGGTAGCGGTCGAGATAGGCCTGGAGCTCTTCGGGATTCTGGCTGTCCTTCACGGACTCCCAGAACAGCAGCTCCTTCTCCGCCGCGATGCGCCTCTCCACGACTTGGTCCGCGCCCGGAGTCTTGGAGTCCTCTCCGCCTTGCACCGTGACCGTCTGGGGCGTCGGAGTGGGTGCGGGTTCCGGCTCCGACAGCGCCGCCAGGTACGCCCCGTGGCTGGAGAGCGAGCCGTAGACGAAGGGCTCCTGGCGGCCTCCGGTGGCCGCCAGCACCGCGTCTCGCACCTTGCGGAACATCAGGCCCACCTCAAGGCCGGGCTCCTCCAGATGCGCCAGCAGCGCTGATGTGTACGGGCTGTTGCGGCCCTCGCCGTCCGCCGCGACCGTTCCCTCCTTCGCAGCGTAGGCAACCAGCGTCTCGCCCGAGGGCTCCACGCTGCCCAGGCCGCGGCCGATCGAGCGTGTCGCGCCCGAGCGTTGCATCGCCACCGCAAACGGATTGTCCCGGCATGCGTCGAGAATGATCAGGCGCAGCCCCTTCGCCCGCTCCACGGCGCGCGAGAGCAGATCGAGCGGCACCGCCTCGAACTCGACGTCAGCGTCGCTGAGAAGGCGCGCATCGACGGGGATCAGGAAGTTGCGCCTGTCCACCTCGATCCCGTGGCCGGCGTAGAACACCACCGCCATCTCGGAGGCCGATGCCGCGAGTGAGAAGTGCTGCAGGCCACGGCGCAGCTCCACTTGGTCAGCGTCGTCCATGCGCGTGACGGCGAAGCCGAGGCGCTCAAGGGCAGCGCCGATGTCGTTCGCGTCGTTGAGCGGGTTCGCCAGGCTCGGCGCATGGGCGTAGGACGCATTGCCGATCACCAGCGCCACGCGCTGCCAGGCTAGGGCCGGCGGCGCGAGCACGGATGTCATCAGCACCGCGACCAGCGCCACAACGACCAGCGCCCCTCGCAAGCGCGCGTGCATGACAGGGAGGGACCGCCAGAGCGGAAGCATATGTGGGAACGACCGGAGTTCGTTCTGACCGACCGTCATCGGATCCCTCCAAGCTTGCCGCCTGAGCGAGATTAACCGATTATTACCCGATTATGAAATCGATTAACATGGCGAGCGCCACCACGACCGGCGCGCCGGCAGGGAGGCCTCGGTTCCGTGGGCAGTCGTGGACCTGAGCGAGCGGCCGGCCGCATGACGATGTCCGCAATCGCCGCATCTGCGCAGATTGTCGCCATGTCCGCCGCTCTGGCTCTTTCGGGGCTGTCTCGGAGCGCGCAGGCGGAGGAAGCCTACGACCCCGAGGACGCCGTCTACGCGACCGGCGCGATCTTCGCGACCGAGGCGGAGCTTGCGGGCGTACCCCGCACGCCGCTCTACCGCGCGTATCTGCCCCCTTACGTCGATCTGAGGCACCGGTTTCCCCCGGCGGGCGATCAGGGCGGACAAGGCTCGTGTACCGCCTGGGCCGTCGGCTATGCGGCCCGCTCCTACTACAACAGTCCTGCCGGAGCCGGGGCGCGGTTTACGGCAAGGGACATACCGAGCCCCGCTTACATCTACAACACGATCCAGCTCCCCGACGGGTCATGCAACGGCGGCTCCCTGATATTCGACGCCCTGCAGCTCCTGAAGAAGAAGGGGGTTCTGACCCACGCCGAATATCCGTACGACGATGACCGCTGTCCGCGGCCGAGCGCCGCGTTGGCCGAGCGCGCCACGAAGTTCAGGATCGCGGACTGGCAGGTGGTCGATACCGTTTGGCTCGACCAGGTGAAGGGCGAGCTTGCCGGCGGCCATCCGGTGGTGATCGGCATGGTGCCGGACCGGGTGTTCCATCGCTTGAGAGGGCGCACGGTCTGGCGGGCAGGCTCGCCTGAAGGGGACGACGAAAGAGGCCATGCCGTCACCGTGGTCGGCTACTCCGAGCGCGGCCAGTACTTCACGGTGGTGAACTCGTGGGGCCGAGGCTGGGGCGACAATGGATTCGGCCGCATCTCCTACGACACGTTCTGGAAACGGGTGAAGAACGGATACTCGATGCGGCTGACGGAGCCCGAGCCGCCGCCTGAACCGCCGAAGCCAGAGCCGGACCCGCCCAAGCCCGAACCGCCTAAGCCTGAGCCAACGCCTGAGCCGCCCGAGCCGGAACCTGAGCCGCCTAAACCGGTCCTCCCCGAGCTGATCCTGCCAGAGATCGGGTGCGGGCGCATCGCCATCGAGAAGCGGGGCGAGGAGCAGGTCGTTGTGGGCTTCGTCGGCACCCAGGAGGACATGGCGAAGATTCAAGAGGCGGCCGCGAAGGCCAAGGCCCGTGTGGAGGTCGCCCTCCGCCCCTGGCCCCAGTGCGAAGCGCTCATGACAATGGAGAAGCCCCTGGCGCAGGCGAGCACGCCGGCCATCTCGCTTCCCAAGTCGTCCTACCGGGCCGAGGAGACGCTCGCCTTCGACGTGGTAATGGCGGGTTTTCAGGGCTACCTGCACGTGGCCTACATCCAGGCGGACGGCAACGTGGTCAATCTGGTGGAGTCCGACGCGTTGACGCTCTCCACCGTGCCGCCTCAGACGCGGCTCACGTTCGGCGACGGACTCGAAGGGCGGCCCAGGTTCACGGTCTCCGCCCCCTTCGGCAACGAGATGATTGTCGCGCTTGCCTCCAAGAGTCCGCTCTTCGCCGACGATCGCCCGCTGGTCGAGACCGAGCGCGAGTTCCTGACCGCGCTGCGCAAGGCCATCATCGCCCGGCCCGATCCCACCCAGCCGGAGCGGGTCGTGAGCGCGAGCTTCGTGATCCTCGAGACGACGCAGGGAGAATAGCGTCATGAGGACATCCAGCATCGCCTTTACGATGACGGCGGCCCTCGCGGCATCGATCCTCGTGGTGAGCAGCGGCGGCGCCCAGACGACACCGACCGAGCAGGACATCATCGACGCGCTGCAGAAGCCCGGCGGTACAGGCGAGTTCACCAATGTGCGCAGCCTTTCCGGCGACAGAGGCGTGACCGTCACCGGCGGCGAGAAGACCGTTCCCTCCATCGATCTGAAGGTGACCTTCGCCTTCGGTTCCGCGCGGCTCGACAACGAATCCCTGCTGACGCTCGACGTGCTGGGCCGTGCGCTCTCCAGCGAGGAACTCAAGGGCCAGGCCATCGAGATCGTGGGTCATACCGATGCGAAGGGCACGCTCGAATACAACGACACGCTGTCGCAGCGGCGCGCCGCTGCGGTGGTGACCTATATCGTTCGCAACTTCACTCTGGACCCCGCCCTGATGTCGTCGAAGGGCATGGGCGAGCGCCAGCTGCTGGACAAGGACAACCCCGAAGCAGGGATCAACCGGCGCGTCGAAATCAGGAACGTGACGCGGCCGAGGTAGATCATGCGCGATGACATTCTTCTCTTGGGAGACTCACGCCCCGTCGAGAGTATCCAAGGCCCATTGTCCGACTCGGTCGCGTCAGCATCCAGTTGGACGCCGCAACCGACCGGTCTTGGCGCCGCTGCTCATTTGCGACCATCTCGATCTCATCTTCTGTGGCTCTCACCAGCATTGCTGCCGCCGTCTGACGGTGTGCTTTGGCTGAATCCATACCTCATCTCTGTGGAGGTCGGGCCTGCAACATCCTGTTGCCTGTCATGGGCTCCGGATCTTGGGCGGGGCCGTCTTGGTACTTGCACTTGCCGCATCCGCGATTCCATCAGGATGGATGTGCGGCACCACGTCAGTGGGGAAGATGGCTTGGCGGAATTGCCGGACGGCTTCTTCGGCAATGCTCGTTTTCGCGCTCTTCACACGAAAACTCGAGCGCGGGTACTGCGTATACTGCTGCCAGCCGTGCCGCTCTCAGGGAGAGAAGTCGATGCCTTTCGACATCTTCGCCGGGCGCTTGTGGACAAAGATCATGATTGCGGCATTTGCGGCCGCGGCCGCGACAATTTCCACCTTCTACATGAGTGCCCGGCCTGCTCACGCATGCAGCTGTGCTTACGATCCCGATTGGGGGTTCGTGAGCGGTCGAGATGGCCGGCTGCCTGCCAATGCCGTCGGTGTGGCCTGGTTTACGCCAAGCGAGCAAGACGACGAGAGACTCGCGAAGCGCTTCACGGTGGAAATCCGCGAGGACGGAACATTCCATCCGCTGCAGGTCAAGGTCGCGCCGGTGGAAGGCATTCACGGCATGTACACCATCGGCCCGGAGGGCGAAGGGCTGAGAGTCGGCGCAACGTATCGGTTCACGGTTGACCGAGTGTCTCGCCGTGTTGGGGCTGACGGGCAGGTCGTTGCAACCGTCGACCACGAGAAATTGTCGGCGAGCACGGCACTTGAGTTGGAAGTCGGGCCTGTCACCAAGGACTCCATATCGGTGCCGGCCGATGCCTCTTGTGTCGCCGACCTGGACGTATCTCAGGTCATGATCGCGTCAAGAATTGACGGATATGCCAGTCGGTGGCGGGAACAGCTTCTGTTTCGAACGATTGTCGAAGAGGATACCGAATGGATCGCCCTCAGAACCAGGTGCGATTCCCACGTTCCGGGTCGGAGCTGGGAAGAGACAGGGCAGGACAGGATATTCGTTGCCTGCGAAGATATTCGCCATCACCACATCGCCAAGGAATTGGAACCCGGTCAATATCGGCTGAGGATGGAAGCGCTATTGCCCGGTACGGATGTCGTGCTGGAGACGCCGGTCAAATCCGTGGACCTAAGCTGTACGCAACATTCGCGATGACGGTTACGATCAGGTGTCCGGTTTAACGCCAATTGGCGCCTTGCCTGGCCACCCTTGAGTGGCCCCAGGTTCTTCGAAGCGACTCGCGAATCCAGAGTTGTACCGGACGAAGGGCGACCGGGTCCGAGAAAACTCCGGTTCACTTGCTTCTGGCCCGATTTGCAGAGGCGGAGGCACTGTCAAGCTCGGTCAGAGGTTTCTGGCGGAGCGAACCGTGTGCTCGGATTTCGTTGTAAGACAGAGAGCGAGAGCGCCCACAGGACCGTCACCCGCCGGGAGCTCTACCGGTGGCATCCCTGGACGTGATTGGCTCGGCACGCAGGCGGGCAGCGAAGTCGCACGCCAAGAAGCGATGTGGAGGAGGCAGGGATGAAAGCAGGAGTCATGCTCTGCTGGGTCGCGGTCGCGGTTCTTGCTCTTTTTGCCATCGTGGCAATTTGGCGGCAGGACTGGCTGGGTGGAGACGATGCGGTTCTCGTCGACGCCATGGGCGGAGCCATGACTGCGATCGTCGCGGTACCGCTCGTCATGTTCGTCATCTCACGCCTGTGCCCGGCGAAGCGGGACACACAGATGAGCCCGAAAGAAGCCAAGGATTACCAAGCGGATTACGAGGCGATCGAGGATCCTTACCCGGAAAACTACATGACGGCTTCCATAAGCGGGTTCCGCTACCGTTCTCGTCTGCACCTGATGCGCCTGAAAAAGCGCTTGAAGGGCATCGGCCCGGAGCAGCAGTATTTCGTCGCGGAGGACTATACGGTCTGTTACACGATAAACGGTACGGACAAGCACGTCACCGTACCAAAGGGAACGCTGACCGATCTGGCTTCAGTCCCCCGATGTTTTCGCTGGTATGTGGGCCGGGTCGGGCCGCATCTTGAGGCCTCGGTCATCCACGACTATTTGTACATCGCCTGGCAACTTGAGAAAGCGAGTAACGGGTTTTCCAATCGGACATCGGAGATGCGTCGCTTCGCGGACGATTTGATGCTCGCCGCGATGAAAGCGGCTGGCATGGGCTGCAAGGCGCTTGTCATCTACTTCGCTATTCGTTGTTTCGGTAGGGGCATATTCTTCGATCCGAATCCGGAGCCACTGATCCTGGACCTGGAGAAGCTCTTCAAGGAGTGCGGCAGTGAGCCTGCCGCTTCCTCAGGAAAAGATCCACGAAGTTCGGCATGAGAAGCTTGGGGCGCCGCAAAGCACTCGATTGAGCCGTGTGCGCAGGCATGTGCATACGTCAGGAGAGTCGAGGGACGTGGTCAGGACTCTCAACGGCGTTGGGACGATGTACTGGTGCAGCGGTGCAAATATGGACCAGAGGTACGGCGGTCCGGGAATCTACGCAATCTGTCAACGAAGTTGAGATCGTCTTCGCACACAGCTTGCGGCCGTCTTGCCTACTGGGCCAGGAGATCGTCTTGCGCGATCGGCTTCATCCTAAAGCTGTGCCATTCCGGTGCCGTAGAGCGGCCTTCATCAGCTGCTAACCGCGGCTGGGCGAGCAGCGCCATGATTGGCTCGGTGAGCAGCAACTTGATCTTCTGCGTTTGCTGCTGAAACTGGGCCAACTCCCGGCCCTCCAATTTGCGAACCGAAGGCAGCTTGAGGGTCATCGGGTCGATTCGCTTGTTGCCCGCCATCACTTCGTAGTGAAGATGCTGCCCGGGCGACATCCCGGTGTTGCCGACGTAACCGATGACCTGTCCCTGACGAACCCGCGTGCCCTTCTTCATGCCCCTCGCATAGCTATTGAGGTGAGCATAGCCGGTACTGTAAGTGCCGTTGTGGTGGATTCGGATGTATTTCCCGTAGTTGCCGTGGCGGCCGAGCATGCTGATCGTGCCATCGCCTCCGGCATAGACTGGCGTGCCGGTGGGCGCAGCGAAATCGACGCCCCGGTGCTTCCTGCTGTAACCGAGAATCGGGTGTTTGTGCATGCCGTAACTCGATGAGAGACGTGTGCCGTTGATTGGTGTGCGCATCAGGGCCTTGCGCACGCTCGCGCCCTCAATGTCGAGATAGTCCGGCGGCTCTTCTTCGGGTTCGTAGCGGAAGAGTTCGATCTCGCGCTCGCCCACCTCGATCTTGGCGTAGAGGATGGGGCCGTTCTCCACAAGCTCGCCGGCCTTGTTGAATACCGACTCGTAGAGGACCTTGAAGCGGCTGCCGCGCCGAATGTCGCGCTGGAAATCCACGTCGAAGCTGAAGATGTGCACCATCTCCATGAGGATCCGGTAGGGCACGCCAACGTCGAGCGCCGCGGGGTAGAGATTGGAATCGATCGCACCGACCGCCCTTTGCAGCACACGGTTGAGCGCTTGGTCCGCCTCGCTCGGCAAGGAAAACTCGTCGCCGGCGCATGTCATCAAGGCATCGCGATCTGCCGAGGTCGCCTCGTCACCACGCGGCTCGCTCTCCGGCTGTGCGCTCACAGCACCAGCGCGCTGAAGCGGGTCGGTCGTCGGCCTCAGCCGGTCCACCCGCTCGGCTTCGAAATGGTTGTCGGCAGTGAGAAACACCCGGACGAAGCAGTCAGTGCCAATACGCAGCGCCACAGTCTTTAGGGTGAGCGCGCCCGTCTCGTCGATGCCGGTCACCAAGGTGATTTCCTGCCCGACGCGAAGTCGTCTCAAGTTGAACAGCTTGCGAGCAGCCTGAATGGCGCGATTGGCCTCCACGCGGTCGATCCCGTGCCGCCGCAGGATCGCCATGAGCGTATCGCCCGATCGCACCGTGATGCGTGAGGCGGATGGCGGCGGGGCGTCGACTGGCGCGGCTGGCGCTGCAATCGGCGCCGTCCGGTCTACCTCTGCGGCGATGGCGACCGCGCGCGGCTGGGCAGGCACCGGCGGCTCTTTCGTGATGCGACTGGAGAAAAGTCCTTTCTCCTCGCGCTCCACCACGATGTGCCGGCCTTTCGGGAGCTCGATGTCGAGCAAAGCGGCGCGTGGCTCGAAGCCTTTCACCGGCTTCTTGGCTACACGCACGGTAACGCCGGCAGGAAGGCGCCGCGGGTTGAACACGCGGCGCAGGCTCCGCACGATGGCATCCGCCTCGGGTCTACGCACGTCCGCATCGAGGAGCAAATCCATCAACGTGCTGCCCGACCTCAAGGTGCGGCTCAGCTCAATGAGCTCAGGCTCGACAGGGTGCTGGGGACCGTCGTAGCGCGCGGTATCGTCGCTGATCTGATCGGCGTCCGCAGGAGCGGTGTCGACAGTCTTGGGCGCGGGCTTTTGCGGCGGCGCTGAAACGAGGTCAGCCAACTGCACCGCGGTCTCGTCCGCCGCAGGCGCTGGAGCAACCGGAATGCGCCGACGCTCGCTCTCCGCCTTGAACAGAAGCCGCACCTCGCGGCGGATCGACATGCGCCGCAGGTTGGTTTGTTTCTGAATCGCCTTGCTGATTCGGTCGACGTCGACGGCGCGCACGCCGGCCCTGGTAAGCAAGACGGACAGGCTGTCGCCGCGTCCGAACTTGAGGGTCTCCAGCTCGGTCTCGACCTCCGCCGCGGCGAGTGCCGTCTGCATCGGCGCGGCCAGGACCACGGCAACCGCCACGATCAGTGCGAGCGCTGCAAGTCGGCCCATCCAACGGCGAGACTGGCGATCCATACCCCGAATCAATCAGTGAACCACGCGCACGCCCATCGATTCATTGGTCGGAATCGGCAAACGACTACTGGCCCTGGTGGCGCAAGGGTGCCATGTCAATCATTGCGTTAGCGCCCTGTCAAACGTTCTTCTTCCGCCGACGCGGAGGTGTCGGCTGTCATGCCAGTTTCTGACGCGTTGAGCAGTACGCCCCGGGGGGTGTCGGACATGCAAACAGCCGGCGGGGCGCAGCGGCAAGCTCTCACATACAGCATGCCGTTGCGCAGCTCTGCCCTCGCATCCTGGAAGGCGCCGCGCCGCGTTTCGATGGTGGAGACAGATGCGCCACCACCTGCCGTGGAAGCCTTCTGGAGCGGCGGAGCGAACGAGGTCGGCGGCGGACGCTTGACGCCCACGGCCATCGATTACAATGGTGGATAGGGTCGGCCGGGTACAGAGAAACCGATGAGAGCGATGAGGTGCGTTTCCGGGGGGCGTTGGCAGCGACGCTGCTGTGGAGCGCGCTGTGCCTGGCCACCAGCTTGCTTGTTCCCGGCAAAGCGCTCTCTGCGGCGGTCGAGGTCGACGCTCGCTCTGCGCACCGAGCGGTGTGGAAGGTTTACGGCGCGGGGAAGGTGGGCACGGCCTTCGCCATCGGAGACCGCCACTTCGTCACCGCTGCCCACGTCATCAAGGGTTTCGCCGACCACGGAGCGACCGAGGTCTTCCTCGATCGCCGCGGGAGCAATGACAGCCGCAGGCTTCGGGTCAACTACGGCCATGTGGCGCTCACGCTCATCCAGGACATCGCGCTGTTCACCACCAAGGAAAGGGTCGACCGCTACTTTGCGCTGGCCACGGGGGATACCATGGAAGGCGAGACTGGGCTTCGCGCTATGGGCTATCCACGGGGGCGGCCGCTCGAATCCATGCGTCAGACGGCACCGATCCCTTTCCACGACGAAGTCTGGTACGAGATCCCTGTCGACAGGGAAGTCGAGGGCGGCGGCTTCAGCGGCGGCCCGTTCTTCGACGCACACGGGAAAGTGGTCGGGATGCTGACGCATGCTGGCGGAAATATGGTCGCGGCGGTGAAGGTGGGGGTTGTTCGCAAATTCCTCGACGGCGATTTGCCGCGGACCGCCTGCAGGGACCATCCGTCAGTGTCGGACTGCATCGAGCGGGCGACCAGGCAGGCTCGAGAGCTGGCCGAAGCAGGCGACCGGGTGGCGCACTACCAGCTCGGACGCTACAGCGGCCACCTCGACAAGGACTCGGCCATGCTGCGCCGGGCTGCGGAGAATGGATTCATTCTTGCACAGAATTCTCTCGGCTCCAGTTTGAAGGATAGCGAACGATGGGCGGAGGCGGCGCGATGGTTCCGGCGTAGCGCACAACAAGGCCATCCGGTTGGCTTATATCAACTGGGCCTTGCCCACTACCGAGGGCGCGGCGTGACCCGCGACCACGCCCGGGCCTTCGAGCTGACGCTCCGCGCAGCCCGCAGCGGGCACGCCATTGCCGAGTATGGCGTTGGATTGTCGTACCAGAGAGGGGAAGGCACCGCGCGCGACGTGGCGAAGGCGCGACGATGGTTTCAGCGGGCCGCAGAGAACGGGGTCGATGAGGCACGGGAGAAGTTGAAAGCACTGTCGGCGGCGCCGACGGACGGCGCGTTTGAATCCGTCACGGTGATGTGGGCGCTCAAGAGGTCGAATGTGCGCACCGGGCCGGGGACGAACTTCGCAAAGATCGGCCTTCTGGAGATGGGAGACCGGGTGCGGGTCGTCGAACGCACCGGCGACTGGTTCAGGCTGACGCCGCAGCCAGGGCAGACGGAGCGATACGTCTATGCGCCGCTGCTCAGCCAAGCCAATACCGGCATGTAGGGCAAGATGGTCTCAGGCGCGGCAAGGACTGCCGAAGGGACCTGGTGTTCCGCACCGCCCCGGCCGTGGTTGCCCTTGTTCAGACCATGAATGGCACCCCGCTATCCCGTCTCGCGTGCGGATCGGAGGGAGTCCATCCCGTCCGCATGTGCCGTGCCCCGGAGGTCCTCCCCTATGGCGGGATTGACGGACACACGATCGAGCGGCGGTCTCCGTTTCCGATCGGGCACGGCTGCCCCTGCCGCACCCCGGCGGCGCGCCTGCGCTCCGGCCGATAGGATGTTCTCCGGCCCGCGCCCGCTGGCTTCCGCGTCGGAGGCGGCGGATTACATGCTGTACGAGTACCTGGTGCGCAACGACAAGGCGCACCGTACGGCTAACCGCTGGCACGGCAGGGGTGCGGAGGCACTGGGCCTGCCGGAACGGGTCAGCCGGCGACGGTTCGTGGCGATACTCGAAGGCCATGTGCCGGGCACGGATATCCGCCTCGGCCGGGTCGTGGACGGCGAGCACCAGCACCGCCCGGGCTGGGACGGGACCTTCTCGGCGCCGAAATCGGTATCGCTGGAGGCGCTGCTTCACGACAACAGGGCGGTGATACGGGCGCACGATGCGTCGGTGCGGGCGGCGCTCGACTGGATGGAGGCGGAGTTCCTTCAGACCCGGGGCTACGAGCCAGAGACCGGCAGGCGTCCCAGGGTGAAGGCGAACGGTCTTGTGGCGGCGACCTTCCGGCACGTTGCGAGCCGCAACAACGACCCGCAGCTCCACACGCACGCGGTGATCGCCAACATGACGCGGAACGCGGCGGGCGAGTGGCGGAGCGTGGAGCCGACGCAGCTCCAGCGCAACCGGCGTCTGATCGGTGCGTGGTACCGGAACGATCTGGCGCGGCGTCTGGGGGAACTTGGCTACGTCCTGGTGCCGACCCAGGTGGGGGGGCTGCCGAGCTTCGAGCTTGCGGGGTATTCGCCCGCGATGCTGGAGGCGTTCTCGACGCGCCGGCGCGACATCCTCGACTACATGGCGGACAAGGGCTGGAAGTACGACGCGAAGGCCGCGCAGGCGGCGACGCTTCATACGCGGAAGCGGAAGGACGAGCCCGAGCGTGACGAGCTGTCGGCGATGTGGAAGGCGCGGGCCGAGGCGCTGGGGCTTGCGCGGGATGCGGACGCGGTGCGGCTGGGGCGGACGGAGCGGGGCCTGGCGCGCCCGCCGGCGCGGTTCACGCCGCTGGAGGCGGTGTGGCAGGCGGTCGACCACCTTGAGGAGCGCCATGCGGTGTTCGGCGAATCCGACCTGCTGGCGGCGGCTCTGGGCCGCGAACCCGGGCGGCACACGCATGTCGATTTGCGGGCCGGGATCGAGCGGCTGCGCGAGGACGGCCACCTGGTGGCGGCCGGCGAGGGCGCGCTCACGACAAGGCGCACGCTCAGGGCCGAGAAGGAGGTGGTCCGGCGTATGCGGGAGGGCAACGGCACGGCACGGCCTCTCGCTGCCGAAGAGGCGGTCGCCGGGCGCCTCGCCGCGACGGAGCTGACGAAGGGGCAGAAGGAGGCGGTGCACCTGATCCTGAGATCACCGGACCCCGTGGTCGGGGTGCAGGGGTTCGCGGGCACCGGCAAGACGCGGATGCTGAACGAGGTGGCGGCGCTGGCGGGCGATCGCCGGGTGTTCGGCCTGGCGCCGTCGGCGGCGGCAGCGCGGGTGCTGGGCGTCGAGGGCGGCATCGGAACGACCACCCTGCAATGGCTGCTGACGCGCTACGGCTCGATCGCCGAGGGAACGGCCTCGGAGGAGGAAATTGCGCGGGCCCGCGAGACGTTCGATGACGCGGTGGTGGTGGTCGACGAGGCCTCGATGGTGGGGACGGTGCAGATGCGCGACCTTCAGCGGATCCTGGCGCCTCTCGGAGTGGCACGCCTGGTTCTGGTGGGGGACAGCCTTCAGCTTCGCTCGGTGGCTGCGGGCCAGCCGTTCCGGCTGCTGCAGCGCGCGGGCATGGCGACGGCGCGGATGGACGACGTGATCCGGCAGCGCTCTGTGGACCTGAAGGCGGCGGTGGAGCACATGGTTGCGGGCGATCCGGCGCTGGCGGTGGAGAGCATCGCGGCGGACGTGCGGGAGCTGCCGGCGGACGCGCTGGCGGAGACGGCGGCGCGGCTGTGGCTGTCGCTGCCGCCGGATGCGCGGAAGGGAACGGTCATCCTGGCGCCCACGCATGAGATTCGGGAGGGGATCAACGCGTTCGTGCGCCGGGGTCTCGCGGATGAGGGCGTGCTGGGGCGCCGGAGCGTGGAGATCGGCCGCCTGGTGGACCGGAAGCTGACGCGGGTCCATGCCGCCGATCCGCAGACCTGGCGGCCGGGCGACGTCGTGGTGGCCAACCGGGACGTCTACGGCCTGCGCGAGGGCGAGGCCTGGACTGTCGCCGGAACCGGGCAGGACGGGGTGCAGCTGGAGCGCCGGGGGGAGACCCGGACGTTCGCGCCGTCTGGCAACGCGGCGCGCAACCTCTCGCTCTGCGAATCCAGGCCGCTGCCGCTGCGAGCCGGGGACGAGATCGTCTGGACCCGGAACATCCGCCGGCGGGGGCTGATCAACGGCGAGCGGGCGACGGTGGAGCGGATCGCCGGGGACCGCATCCATGTGCGCACGCATTCCGGCCGCGGGTTCCGCTTCGGGGTCGACGACGACGATCTGCGCCATATCGACCACGCCTGGAGCTCGACGGTGTACCGGGCGCAGGGGTTGACGCGGGACAACGTGATCGCGGTTCTGGATTCGGCGAGCATGATGTCGGACCGGGCGATGCTGTACGTGGAGATGAGCCGCGCCAGGGACGGGTTCGTGCTGCTGACGGACGACACCGAACAGCTGGTGTCGCGGCTGGAGCGGGAGGGTGAGTCGGTGTCGTCGGCGCTGGAGGCGGCGGGCCTGGCGCCGTGGCTCGAACCCGACAGGGCGGTGACGGAGAAGCCCGCCCTGTGGCCGGTGCTGGAAGAGTGGCACGCCCATGTGCAACGTGCGGAGAAGGCCGGCGTCCCGCCCTTCCATCTCGATGGCTGCGATGCGCTGATCGCGCGCATGGGTGCGCTGGCGAAGAAGGACTTGCTGCCCGGCGCGGTGGCCGGTGTTCTGGAAGAGCACAGGCCGTTCGCCGAGGACCGTGCCTTCGTGTCGGACTGGACGTCCTCCGTGCTGGACATGGCGGGGCAGCGCGAGCGCATGCTGGCGGAAGCTGCGGCGGCGGGGACTGCGGTCACGACCGTTCCCGGTCACGCCGCCTGGTCGCGGCGGGCGGAGGGGGCGCTGGAAGATGGCATCGAGCTGGAGGACGAGGAGCGCTACGGGGTTCATCTCGACCGTATCGCAGGCGCGCGGGCGCAGCTCGGAGAGCCCCTCGACAAGCTCGGCCGCGCGCTGGCGTTCGACGGGAATGCTGCGTCGCTGATGTCGGAATGGCGGGCATGGGAACGGTGCAAGGGAGACGGGTCCCTTGAGGAATTGGCGGCGCGCATCGCGGCGCTGGCGCGCGAGGCCGCGCCCAAGGAGATGCCGCCGGACCTGATCCGGGCTGCAGACGAGATTGTCGAGCGGCAGCGGGAAGAAGAGCGGCGGCGGGAACACGAAGAGCGGCGGCGGAAGGAAGAAGAGCGGCAGCGGGAGTACGAACAGCGGCGGCGGGAAGAAAAGCGGCGGTGGACGGAAGAATTCCGGCGGCGCAAGGAAGAAATACTGCAGCGGGTAGAAGAAGAACGGCGGCGGGAAGAGGAAGAGCGCGAACTTGCGGAGGGGAAGGTTCGCGACATGCAATCGGCCCTGGAAGCGCTGGCGCACGAGAGAACGCAGCTCCTCCACGCAGCAGCGGCCGTGGAACCGGTCGCGGAGCGGCCGGACTGGCAAGACTGGCGGGACCGGGCCGAGGCGGCGATGGCAGAGGCGGCGGCGATGGCGGAGGACGCAGTGCTGGGCGAGGGCACCCGCGAGGCGCTGGCGGCATCGGCGGAGGAACTCGCCGGCCGCCTCGCGCTCGACCGCGAGGCGGCGGAGCTTTACCGCGACTGGTACGAGCACGTCAGGCCATTGTGGGGCGGCCCCATCTATTCCTTCCACGCGCCCGGAACCGAAGCGCTCGCCGATCGCATTGCGGCGCTGGAAGAGCGGGTCGCGCATCCGCTCGAGATGCCGGGGCTTCTCCGGATGGGGCTCGACGACCACCGGGAGAGGGCGGAGGAATGGAGCCGGATCCGAGAGTGCAGGGAGGACCTGGCCCGCCTCGCCGGGAGGCCGGAGCCGGGCTCGGAGGAGTGGCTGCCGGACGCGCGCGCTACGGCGCGAAAGGCGGCGGCGATCCTGAACGACGGGACGATGTGCCGCCTCCACGGGCTGACCGGGACTCCCATGGGCGAGGAGATGGAGGGCAACGCCGCCGCGCTCGCTCGTGAGCTTGTGACCCACGATGCTTCGGAGAGGCTGCTGCGGGACTGGGAGGCGCATGCGGGTGCCGCCGCAGAGGAGGGACTCCACCCCTACCATGCGCCGGGCTACGACGCGCTCCTCGACCGCATCCAGGACCATGAGAAGAAGGCAGGGAAGCGGATGCCCGCGCCGCTCGCCCGGGCGCTGGAGGAGCACGAACCGCTGGTCCGCTCCGCGCCCGAGGCGCGCAAGCTCGCCGGGCGGCTCGACGCCTGCCTGGAGAAGCGCGACGCGCTGCTGGAGCGGGCGGAGCGAAAGCTCTCTTCCCTGCAGCCGGTGGCCGAGCTGGGCTGGCGCCATGCGCGCTGGCATCGCGCGGCCGGGCGCGCCCGGGAGGCCGGACGCGAGTTGCTCGGGAACGATCGCTACGCGGCGCATCTCTCGGCGCTCGGCGGCCGGGCGAAGATCGAGCGCGCGGTCGAGCGCATCGAGCGCGCCGCCGTCCTCGACCACCTGCCGGCAAGCGTCGTGGCGGCGTGCGAGACCCTGGACGACCGCGTCCGGGAGACCGGCCGGCACCGCTTCTTCCTGCCGGAGCACGAGAGAGCCTGCAAACTGATGTCGCCCGTGCGAGACCGAATCCGGGACGACGCAGCGAGGGCGTTCGTGAAGGACGAGCTCGCGATGCGCAAGACGATGAGCGAGCAGGCTCGACGGCTGGACAGGACGAAGACGCAACTCGCGGAGTGCCAGCGGTCTCGCGAGATCTACGCGGAGGACGACCGCCCGTTCGTGCAGCGGTGGAATTATGGCGACTGGCGGTCGAAGGCCGAACGGGCGATCGACAGCGCGAATTCGATACTCGACGATGAGAACAAGCTTGCGCCGTTCTTCGAGAAAGATCCGGGTCTCCGGCGAGCGCTCGCCGCCCCATCGGCATCGCTCGGCCGGACGATGCGGGACGAGGACGAGGAATGGGAGCGCATCAGGCGCGAGCGCGCCGAGCAGCAACGCCTGGAGCGGAGCCGCAGCAGGAGCCGGGGGCCGTCCATGTGACAGCCCTTCCGCGCCGGGCGCGGCCGGGAGTTGGCCTGCCGATCGGCCGCGGCCGCGAGGGGCGGACCCGGCAGACGACGGCCCCGCCATCCCGGACGGCTCCCGCGATCAGTCGAGCAACCGTTGCTTGCGCGCCCACGTCACGAACTGCTCGGCGGTGCGGGCCGCTTCCTCCTCGCCGAGAATCTCGGCCAGCAGCGCGATCATCTGCCGGGTCCGCCCCTCGCGGACCAGGTCGAACTTCGCCGCCGTCGTCACCAGCCAAACCGAATCGCGCAGCTTCGCCAGTATCGACCGGTCCTCTTCGGACGAGCCGGTCGACATCCTCCCGATAATCTGTGCGATCCGTTCGTGCATCTCGCGCTGATCGCCTTCGCTCAGCACCAGCCTCGGCGGCGGGCCGATCCTGCCGTCACCGTCGCGCGGCAGCTCCACCGTCAGCGCACGCTCGACCAGGTAGCGCGACATCGACAGCCCTGCCGCGTCCGCCTTCTCCCGCACCCGCTCCCACTCCACGTCCGTGCAGGAGAGGGAACGGACCATGGTCGCCGGGCTCCGCCGCCGCCTCATTGGCGCGGCTTCCGCTGGAGCGACGCTACACGTTCCAGAAAGGCGAGCGCGTCGAACATGGAGAGCTCGCTCCCCGGCAGGCGCTCGTACATCGTCCGGACACAGCGGTCGAGGAACGCCACCCTGTCGTACAGCGTTCTCTGCTCCTCCTCGGTCAGCGCCAGCAGGGTATCGGGCCTCTCGTCCCGGTCTTCGGCGAGAGCGCAGGCGATCACGAAGGGGGAGTTCTTCATGCCTGCCGCGCGGGCCCGCTCGCTGATCTCCGCGTATTCGACCGGGCTGCAATAGAAGCTGCGGCGGCGTGCGCGGATCATGACGGGGCGTCGCCTGCGACCGGACGCTCCGCGCGCAGCCTGAGCGCGACCCGGCGGGTCGCCGCCTCCCAGCCTTCTTCCTCGCCGCGCTCGGCGAGGCGCTGCCGCTCGACCTCGGCGAGCACCAGCACTGCGGTCTCGATGCGCTCCAGCCTGGCGAGCACGGCCTCCGTCGCAACGGAGGACGGCGGACGCCGGTCGGGGCCCGCCGCGCGCTGGCAGATGAAGCGCGACCTGGACATGTCGGCGGCCTTGGCGCGTTCTTCAATGCGCTCCCATTCGGTGTCGGTTGCCATCACCGTGCGCGGGTGCCGTCTGTGGTCCGAAGCGTCTTGCATAGTCTGCTCCGAAGCTATGCAGCAATCATGTGGTCCGCACAATATCACATTCTAACCACCGTGTAATACACCTTGCTTAGACAATTGACATCTCCACAACCTATCCTGGTCCCACCAGAAAGCTCCCCATCAACGCCACGCATTCACTCGATCAGAAGCCCATACCTTGCATAGTAGGTCGCCCCCTCTCGCTTCCCCATCTGCAACAAGTGAACTCGATCAGGCACCCATCGACCCATGAACAAGCACCCGAAATGTTTCTTGCGATGCGATCCAACACATTGTAAACTAACTCTTCTCCAGGAGGAAAACGATCCTATGCACAATCTAATGCAACGGTTTCGTACTCTCTAACGTTTTCACAATACCAGCGGGTGCGGCATGTTGACCCTGGGCTCGCTGCAGGCCGGCTGCCGGATGGTTCTGATGAGCCTGTTCGACCCCCACGCCCTCGTCGGCGTCGTCGAGAGCGAGAGGGCCTCCATCGCGCTCGGTGTGCCGACGATGATCCTCGCCATGCTCGACGCATACGACGCCAATCCACGCGACGTCTCCAGCCTGGAGCTGGTGTGCAGCGGCGGCGCGATGGTGGCGCCCGAGCTGGTGCGCCGCGTTCAACGGACTCTCGGCTGCGCCGTCTCGACCGTCTACGGGCAGACCGAGTACAGCCCGCTCATCACACAGCACCATCGGGACGACAGCAGCGACGACATTTGCAACACGGTGGGCCAGCCGCTCCCGCAGACCGAGGTCTCGATCCACCGCCTCGCCGACAATCGCACCTCCAATATCGGCGAAATCGGCGAAATCTGCGCCCGCGGGCCCTGCGTCATGCTGGGTTATCACGAAGACGCCGCGGCGTCGGCCGAGGCCATCGACGGCGACGGCTGGCTGCACACGGGCGACCTCGGTTTCATGGATGCGCGCGGCTACGTGACGATTACCGGCCGGGTGAAGGAGATGATCATTCGCGGCGGCGAGAACCACTTCCCCGCCGAGATCGAGAACGTGCTGCTGGAGCACCCGAGCGTGGCCGAGGTTGCCGTCGTCGGCCTGCCCGACGAGTCTTGGGGCGAGGTGATCGCGGCCTTCGTCCGCACCGAGGGCCAGGCGCTCGACCGTGACGCCCTGCATGCCCATTGCCGCGCCAGCCTCTCGCCGTAGAAGACACCGACCGTCTGGTGCCGGGTGGATGCATTCCCGATGACGGGCTCGGGCAAGATCCAGAAGTTCAGGCTGCGCGACGGCTACCTGGCAGGCGAGTACCGGGAGGGGCCGCGATGACGCAGACGGTTCTCTACGAGCGCGACGGGCGCATCGCGCGGATCACGCTCAACCGGCCCGAGGTGCTGAACGCCATCGACGGCGAACTGCCGGGCGCGCTGGCGGACGCGGTCGCGCAAGCCGATGCCGATCCGGCGGTCCATGTCATGGTGCTCGCGGGGGCAGGCCGCGCCTTCTGCGCTGGCTACGACCTCACGCGCTACGCGAGCGGCGAGGCCGGCGGCGATGGCGGCTACGCGGGGCAGGAGATGCCCTGGGACCCGATCCAGGACTACGCCTTCATGTGGGCTAACACCCAGCACTTCATGGCGCTGTGGCGGGCGCTCAAGCCGGTGATCTGCAAGGTGCACGGCTTCGCGCTCGCGGGCGGCTCCGACATCGCGCTCTGCGCCGATCTCACGCTCATCGCCGAGGACGCCGAAATCGGCTACATGCCGGCCCGCGTCTGGGGCTGCCCGACCACCGCCATGTGGGTCTACCGCTTAGGCCCGGAGAAGGCGAAGCGCATGCTCTTCACCGGCGACAGGATCAGCGGCCGGGGGGCCGCCGACATGGGCCTCGTGCTGAAGGCCGTGCCCGCGGAGGCGCTCGACGACGAGGTGGAGGCGCTGGCGCGCTGCATGGCGAGCGTGCCGGTCAACCAGCTCGCCATGCAGAAGCTCGTCATCAATCAGGCGATCGAGGCGACCGGCCTCATGAACACCCAGCGCCTCGCCACGATCTTCGACGGCATCACCCGCCATTCGCCCGAGGGGGTGAATTTCAAGAAGCGGGCCCAAGAGGTCGGCTGGAAGCAAGCCGTGCAGGAACGCGACAGCGGGACCTACGATTGGACCGAAGACAGGCTGATCGAGGGCTCGGAATTACCCTGATACACTGTGCGACCGTGGCCCCCGTGCCGAACACCAGGGCTTGATATGTGTATCACGTAATGATACACATCCGTCGTGATCGTTAGTACTAGGGGCAAGCTGGCTGCCGGTGCGGTCCAAGACCGCTATGGCAAGGGCTTCCCGAGTAATCTGGTGAAGCGGACGCGTGCCATGCTCTCGGCGATGAACGCCGCCACGGACATCGAGGACCTGAGATTCCCGCCGGGAAACCACCTTGAAGAGTTGAGAGGCGACAGGGCTGGCCAACACTCGATCCGTATCAATGACCAGTGGCGAATCTGCTTTGTGTGGACCGATTACGGACCGGCGTACGTCGAGATCGTGGACTATCATTGAAGGCTCGGACGATGACCCTGTTGAAGAATCCCTCTCATCCCGGCGAGGTGCTTGCGGAGCTCTATCTCGAACCCCTCGGCATGAGCGCGATCGCACTCGCGAAGCATCTGAACGTGCCGCGCACGCGGATCGAACGGCTGGTGAAGGGCGAAACGTCGCTTTCGGTGGATACCGCATTGCGGCTCTCCAGGTTCTTCGGCAATACGCCCGAGTTCTGGATGAATCTGCAGCGGGCCTATGACATCGCCCGCGCGCGGGAGACGCTCGACCTCTCGAACATCAAGCCCCTGGCAGCCGCCTGAGACGTAATCTCGTTCCCTAGCGGATTGCCCCTACCATTGCCGCTAGGCGCGCGCTGACATAGGCTTGCCCGCCCCCGCCGCCGTCTGGTCTGACCGTTGCGGCGGCTTGTCAGGCTTCAACAGGGAGAACCAGCATGACGCTCGATCAGGCCCAGAACATCTCGCTGGAGGAGCTCGACAGGCAGGTCCTGCTCCACCCGGTCACCTCGATTGCCGAGCACCAGGACGCAGGCCCCGTGATCTACGGCAAGAGCGGCGGGGTGAAGGTCTACGACCGCCACGGCAAGGGTTATATCGACGCCGCTGCGGCGCTCTGGTGCGTCAATATCGGCTACGGGCGGACCAGGCTCGCCGAGGTCGCGGCCGAGGAGATGTCGCGCATCGGCTTCTTCCACACCTTCGGCGCCGCTTCCAACGAGCCGCAGATCAGGCTGGCCGAGAAGCTGCTCTCGCTGCTGCACGAGCACGCCGACTGCCACCACATCGGCAAGGTGTTCTTCGGCCTCTCTGGCTCGGACGGCAACGACACCCAGTTCAAGCTGGTCCGCTACTACAACAACCTGC
>JAPPHR010000062.1 GCA_028820995.1 Rhodospirillales bacterium | reverse complement strand
CGCCCGAGAGCCTGCCGTGCAGCTCCGGCCAGTAGGTGGTGTCGGGGCTGCGGAATCCGTCCTTTGTGCAGATGCCGATGTTGGGGAAGGTGTCCTGGATGTGAATGAAGCCCTCGGTGCCGATGATCGACATGCGCTCGTCGATGTCGAAGGGGGTCTTCTCGGGCATGCACCAGACCGTCTCCAGCGTTGCCGTCGCGCCGGAATCGAAGCGGTACATGGTCTGCCCGATGTCGGGGTACCTGAGGCCGCGCACGTCCACGGTCTGGGCGTAGGCGCTCACCACGTGCGCGCCGGTGAACCAGAGCATCAGGTCGGTGTCGTGGATGGCGTCGCCGATGATCGGCCCGATCTTGTTCAGGATTTCGGGCGTCCACGCCGCCGGGATGTTGCGCCGCGAGCTGAGCGCCACGATGCGGCCGATGCTGCCGGCCTCGATCTCCCGCTTGGCGGCGGCGTAGCGCGGGTTGAAGCGGCAGATGTGCCCCACCATGAGGAAGCCCGGCGCCGCCTCCGCCGCAGCCACGATGCGCGCGCAGTCCTCCACCGTCGAGGCCATCGGCTTCTCGAGGAAGACGTGCTTGCCCGCCTCCAGCGCCGCCAGCGTGGGCTCGGTGTGCTGGTCCCACATGGTGACGACGCTGATGGCGTCGAGGTCGTCGCGCTCCAGCAGCGCGCGGTAATCGGTCTCCAGCACGCCCACGCCGTACTTGGCTCCGAGGTCGTGGAGCCGCGATTCGGTCCGCGTGCAGAGCCCGCCAAGCTCCAGGCCCGGCGTGGCCTGGATCGCATCGCAATGGACCTCGCCGAACCAGCCCAGGCCGATCACGCCGATGCGCACGCTCTCCATGGCGCGGCCCTCCCGCGCGGCCGCGCCGCTCAGGCGGCCTCCTCCTTCCGCGCTGTGAAGGTGAGACCCTTGGCCGCGAACTTCTCCTTCACACCCGGCTGGATTGCGTCGAGCCTGACGGCGGTGGAGGGCGCCATGTCGATATCGGTCATGTCGTGCACGCCGCCGCTGATGATCACCTGCAGAATGCCCTCGCCGTCGCCGATGTTGCGGAAGGCGCGGTTGACCTTGGGCGGCACCGAGATGGTGTCGTACTGGTCGAGCTCCACCTTCCCGCTGCCGTCGTCGTTCCACGTCACCTCGAAGCGGCCCTTGAGCACGGTGAAGGTCTCGTAGGTCTGGTGGTGGGCGTGGAGCGCGGGGCCCTGGCCCGGCGGGCAGACGGCGAGCGTCATGGTCATGCCGGCGGCGTCAACGATGGGCGCGCCGCTGTTGATCGGCGTATCCACGTCGCCGCCGAGGCCGATGACGGAGAGCAGCTTGCGCGCGTAGATGACGTCGTTGGCCTCCTGCGGAATCTCGCGGTCCTGCTGGATCGGCAGCGGCTCCAGCGCGCCGTAGCGTGAAATCCGGCTCTGCATCTCGTCCTGCGTGATCTCGATCGTCTTCATCGTATCCTCCCTGGCGCGCACCCCGGCGCCGCGTCCGGAATGGTAGAGCCATCGGCGCCGGATTGGAATCGCCCGTGCGCGAGTCTCGCCCCGCGGGACCCGGACCGCACACGCACTTCAACGAGTTAATTCTATGCGGGACATAGCGGGACTTACCGGGATAAAGCGGGATAAAGCGGGATATACAGGGACATAGCCGCCCGAAATTGCTCGGCCAGCGGCTGCCCGCGATAGCGCTGGAGACGGCGGCGAGGGCCGCGCGCGGACGCTGCTCGCTCTTCCGTCCCCCGCTTGCCGCGGCCCGTTCGCTCCGACGCCGTATGGTCGTGCGCTGCATGGCGCGACGATGGCGTACCCGCCGCGCGCCGTGCACCGCACGATGGTGCGGGGCGGCATCCTGTCCGGGTGGCTTATACGCCTGGTTACGCCGCCGCATCCCGGTTGCCGATGGCGTCGATGTGGCGGCCGGGTAGGGCTACGGCTCTTCGTCGGACCGGGCCATGGGCGTGCAGGACGGTGGGAGGGAGGTGACGCGAATTATCGTCTCGGGCAGGCGTACGTAGTCGCCGAGCGAGCGGTCTACCGCGCTGCGCTGCGGGGTGTCGATCTGCGTGCCCAACCGGCGGGAGTGGCGCGACAGCATGCGGCCGTAGCGGGTCCGCTCCGCGTCGTAGAGGGCAAGCGCCCGGGCCACATCGCCGGGATGGGCCGCGATGGCGTCGGCAAGCTGAACCGCATCGCCGGTCGCCTTGATGACGCCCATGCTGGCGTGGGGCCGCGCGGCGAACGCCGCATCGCCCAGCATGACCACCGGCCCCTGCACCATTTGCGGCACCTCCACATCCACGATCGTCTGGAAGAACAGACCCCGGGCACGCATCACCACTTCGGCCAGCGCCGGCGGCAAGCCGTCTTTCGCTGCCCGCCGGGTCTCGTCGATCAGCGAGGGCAAGATGAGGGCCGGCGGAATCCCCGCCTCGTGATAGTGGCCGGACTCGTCGGTCTGCATCTCCTCCAGCCTCTCGGGCGAGGCCGCCCGGTACCAGACGATGTTGAAGCGGCGCCTGCCGGGCCGAATGTCCCCGTCTGCCCCCGCCACCGGATAGCCCACCACATGCTCCCCCGGCGGCAGGCAGATGACGAAGCGCGTGAACAGGACCTCGCGCGTCGCGGCGGACAGGCGATCCTCCTCGACCACCGCGCGCCAGGCGACATAGCCGGCATATTGCGGCGCCGCGTCCGGCCAGAGCTGGGCGCGGACCGTGGAGCGCACGCCGTCGGCGCCGACCAGGAGGTCGGCGTCGATCGGGTCTCTCTCCGCGAAGTGCGCACGCACGCCTTCCCCGTGCCGTTCGACCCGCGTGAGGGTGTTGCCGGCGTGGTAGCGCTCATCCGGGAAGATCCCGAGCAGCGAGCGATAGAGATAGCCCCAGGTCGCCTGTATCTGCGGCAGGTAATGGCGCGCGAGGATGCGCCCGTCGGTGGACAGCGCAACGCGATTGGCGATGCGCACGCCGAACGCCTCGTCGATGGGAAGCCCGAGGCGTTCGAACGCGGCGTGAAGCTCCGGGTGAGTCGCGATGCCGACGCCGCGCTCGGCGAGCTCGGTGCCGATGCGCTCGTGCACCGTCACATCGCAGCCGGCGCGGTGCAGCATGTTGCCGGCGAGCAGGCCGCCCAGCGAGCCGCCGATGACGACCACGCGCAAGCCGCGGGCGGCGCTCCCACTCGGGCTGTCTGCCACGGTCTCAAGCCTGCGGTGGGAACGTCAGTGCGCGGGCGGGCGTCACCAGAGCCGCTGGGTGGCGATGGCGGCGCCCTCTGCCAGCGCGCCCAGCTTGGCCCAGGCCACGTCGTTCGCCACGAACTCGAAGCTCGCGAAGGTGCCGAAACCGCAGTCGGTGCCGGCGATGACCCGGCTGCGCTCGCCGACCGCGTCGACGGCGTTGCAGATGCGATTGGCGACCACCTCCGGGTGCTCCAGGTAGTTGGTCGTCACGTCGATGACGCCGGGGATGAACGCCATGTGGTCCGGCAGCGGCAGTTTCTTGAAGGCGGCCGTCTCGTGCTCGTGGCGCGGGTTCCCGAGCGGCACGCTCAGCGCGCCCACCTTTGCGCGATAGAGGATCGGCAGCAGCTCCTCCACGGGCACGTCATCCTGGTGCGGGCCCTGCCAGTTGCCCCAGCAGACATGCAAGCGGACCTTTTCCGGCGGTATGTCCGCGAGCGCGAGGTTGATCGCCTCGACGTGGAGTTCGACCCGCTCGAGGAAGTCGCCGAGCGGCCGCTCGGCGAACATGATGACGCGCTCCATGGCGAGGTCGGGCGCGTCGATTTGCAGGATGTAGCCCTGGGAGACGACGTAGTCGTATTCCCTCTTGAGCGCCTGCGCGACGCCCATGACGTAGTCGCGATCGGCCGGGTACGCGGGATTGTCCTCGGCGCGGAGCAGCGTCGTCGTCACGATGCCGGGCGAGGCGGCCGTCATGAAGACCTCCGCAAATCCCTGCTCCTGCCTGGCGAGGCAGCGCGCGAAGGCATCGCACTCCGCCGTCACGCCGCTCAGCGTGTCGTCATAGTGAACGGCGCCCTGCGCCTGCGGCGCGTTCCACACCCGCGCCAGGTTCTCCGACACGCCGAGCTGGCGGCTCATGAACGCCGCGAAGTCGGGGAACTTGACCATGTCGATGGGTGTGCTGCGCTGCGATTCACCGCCGAATCCGCTCATGCGCTCAGCCACGTAGGTGGAGAAGCCGATGCGCGGCATCTCGCCGTCATTCCCGATGTCGATCCCTGAGGCGAGCTGCTTGCCCACCACGAGATCCAGAGCGCGGTCGACCTCGCGGTCGAACACCGCCGGATCGAACGGCTTTCGCTGCTCGCGGCGCAACAGGAGATCCGTCAAGGCCTCGGTCCGGGGGAGGCTCCCCGCATGAGTCGTCAAGATGCGCTCGTTGCTGGCTTTCATCGACACCGCTCCCGCTGAACCGTGGCCCCGCGCGGCGCCGTGGCAGGCGTGGCGCGTGCGACGAACCTCAGCGCACAAGCCTACGCGACCGTCCCGCCCCCGTACACGGCGCAGGACATGCAGACGCCGCCCATCGAGGAAGAGCGCCCTTATCTGTCTTTGGCTTCTCCGGTCCGCGTCTCGCGATACTTCTGGGGCGGCATCCCGAACTCCTTTTTGAACCAGCGCGAGAAATGGCTGCTGTCCGAGAATCCGCATTCGAACGCGATTTCTGCGACGCTTCTCGACGTGTTCAAGAGCCGCCAGCGCCCGTGCTGAAGTCTCATGTCACGCCAAAGCGCCAAGGGCAGCTTCCTGGTGTGTCGCTTGAAGGCGCGTTCCAGCTGGAGCACCGTCGAGCCGATCTCCTTCGCCAGATCCTCGATTTTCATCGGCGTTCCGAGGTTGTGACGCATGAGGCGAACCGCCCGTTCGACCCGCCAGTCGCCGCATTCCTCGAAATCGCGGTAGGGCATCCGTGCCATTTGCCGGGCGTTTCGGACTTCGTCGACGACGAGGGCGGTGAGCCCCTTCAGTCCCCGTGCCTTGCCGCAATGGTCGCACAGGATGTCGACCGCCAGATCGATCGCCGCGGTGCCGCCGAGGCAGGTGGTGAAGGGGCCGTCGGTGACGTAGATCTCATTGTCCACCGGAATGGAATCCGGATAGCGGTCGACGAACTCCTTTCTGCGATGAGCATGCACCGCGCAGCGCCTGCCCTTCATGAGGCCGGCCTCGGCCAGGATGAAGCTCCCCGTGCACAGACCGAGAACCGGCCGCCCGGCATCGGCGGCCGCGCGAATGACTTCCAAGGTTCCAGGAAGGAGCCTCTCCAGGGACGGTATGAGGCCGCCCACGACGACCAGATAATCGTAGCGTACCGCATCCTCCAACGGCCCCCAGGGCACGATCTCCAGGCCGCAGCTGGAGCGTATCGGCCCGTCGGTCGCCGAAAGGCACGCCCATCGGCAATAGATCTGGCGGCTCCGATCCGCCTCATCGGCGGAAAGACGCAGGGCATCGATGAAGCCCGCGAGCGGCAGCAGGGTGAAGTCCGGCGACAGGACGAAGGCGACGGAGAGATCGGGTTCGCTCCGGCGCGCGTCGGCGCCCATTTCACCCCACCTGTATCCGTGTCCCCGCGTCATGGTTTCACCCGATCCAGAACGCCTTTTCGAGGTCGTCGAATTCCGAGGGCGGTCCCTCGAACTTGTTGCGCCCGAGCTCGAGGACGTAGACGAAGTCCGCGATGCGCAATGCCTGACGGATCTCCTGGTCGACCAGAAGGATCGTCAGGTTGTCCCTGTCTCGCAGATCGATGAGCATCCGGTAGACTTCCTCCGCGAGCATCTTGGAGAGACCGGCCGTCGGCTCGTCGACGAGAAGAACCCGGGGCTCGGACATCAAGGTGCGTCCGATCTCGACCATGCGCTGCTGACCGCCGGACAGCTCCCCCGTCGCCTGTCTGCGCTTGTCTCGCAGGATCGGAAAGCGCTCGTAATTCTGCTCGATTCTCCGGCGCACAAGGCGGCGGTCGCTGCGGTAGGTCCAGCCGCCGAGCTCCAGGTTCTCCTCCACCGACATGTCGCGGAAGATGCCGGGCTGCTGGGGAATGTAGGCGAGGCCCTTGAGAATGCGCCGGTGCGTGGGCACACGAACGATGTTCTCGCCATCCAGCAGGACTTCGCCGCCGTTGGGCCGAAGGAAGCCGTAGATCGCCTTGAGTGCCGTCGACTTGCCGACGCCGTTGGCGCCGAGGATGGCGGTGATCTGGCGCGGCCGGGCGGCGAGGGTGAGATCCTGCAGGATGTTGAGGTCCCGGTAGTAGCCGACGTAGAGGTTCCTGACCTCAAGCATGGCCGGGAGCCTCCAGCCGCGCGGTTCCCGTTCCAGACTGGTCTTCTTCCTCGCCGAGATAGGCCTCGATCACGGCGGGATCGCTCTTGACCGTCTCGGGGTCGCCGTCGGCGATGAGGTCGCCGTAGTTGAGCACGAGCAGGCGGCGGCAGAGGGTGAAAATGGATTCCATCTGGTGGCTGATCAGGATGATGGCCTTGCCGGCCTCGTTCACCCGGTGAATGTAGCGGTACATAACCTCCATGAGCCGCGGGTGAACGCCGGCGAAGGGCTCGTCGAGGATGACGATGTCAGGGTCGAGCATGAGCAGGCGGCCGAGCTCCAGGAGCTTCTGCTGGCCGCCGGAGAGCGCCCTGCCGTACTCGTTCCGCAAGTGATCGATGGTGAGGAACTCCAGAATCTCCATCGCCTGCGCGTGGAAGTGCTTGCGGCTCTTGCCCGGATTCAAAGCCAGCGCGGGCACGTAGAGATTCTCGAGCACCGTCATGCGCCGGAACGCGCGCGTCACCTGGAACGTCCGGCCGATCCCGGCCTTCGCCACCAGGTACGGCGGAAGGTGATCGATCCGCGCGCCGTTGAGATAGACCGTTCCGGTCGACGGCTTGATCGCACCGTCCAGCACATTGGTGAGCGTCGTCTTGCCGGCACCGTTCGGGCCGATCAGGCCGATCAGCTCTGCGCCCTCTACCCGGAAGGTGACGCCTTTCAGGGCATGCAGGCCGCCGAAGTGCTTGTGGACGCCGTTGACGTGCAGGTCGATCACGGCGTGCTCACTCCTTTCCCGGAGGCTGCTGCGCGGCCGCGCGCTTGGCCACGGTCTCTTGCGCCACGCCCGCGCGCGTGCACCACATGATGAACGCGTACAGCAGTCCGTTGCGCTGGAAGCGGAGCGTCAGCATGACAATGGCGCCGAAGAAGACGAGCCGCCAGATGGTCATATCGATGCTGACCGCGCCGATGGTGAAGTCGTTCCTCAGGAACTCGAGCAGGAAGTAGACCACGACTCCGCCGACCGCCGCAGCGACGATGCTTTCGAGCCCGCCGACGACGGCCATGGCGACGACGAGCGCCATCTGGAGGATGATGAGAATGTTCGGCGTGATGATGCCGATGTAGTGAGCCTGCACGGCGCCGGCCGCCGCCGCGATCATCGATGTGACGACGAAGGTGTAGAGCTTGTAGCGCACCGTATGGACGCCGAGCGCTGCGGCCGCGTCCTCGTCCTCGCGGAGCGAGCGCACGAAGAGCCCGAAGCGGGACCGCTCCAGCCGCATCATGAGGGCGATGCAGGCCAGCAGCAGGGCGAACATCACGTAGTAGGTGGGCAGCTTGTCGGTCGCGTCGAAGCTCGCGCCCAGGATCGAGACGCCGTCCGGGAAAAGGGGGTCGAGCTCCAGGCCCGCCTGGCCCCGCGTCACGCCGATCTCCGCGCTCAGAATCGCCCGCAGGATCTCCGAGAATCCGAGGGTGAAGAGCGCGAGGTAGGCGGCCCGCAGCCGCAGCACGAGGCGCCCGATCAGCCAGCCGAAGAGTCCGCCCACGAGAATGCCGAACAGGATGCCGAACCAGAGGGAGGGCTTCGTGATCGTGACATCGACGGTCCAGGCGTCTCTTGCGGCGTCGAGGCAGCTGTAGGGCGATGCGCTCACGCCGATGGGGTCGAGCACCACGAAGTACCAGCTGCCCAGCGGAATCTCGAAGCAGGTCCCCGTCGCCGCGCTGGTCAGATAGAAGTAGTTGTTGAAGAGCCCCGTCGTGTAGGCGCCGAGCGCCATGAAGGCCATGTGGCCGAAGGAGAACTGGCCCGCATACCCCGCCAGAAGCGACCAGCTCGACGCCAGGATCGCGTAGAAGAAGGCGGTGATCCACAGGTGCATGATGTAGTCGTAGTCGGACGCCCCGTACACCAGGGGAAAGGCGGCGAGGAAGACGAGCCCGATGCCGCAGGCCGTCGCGGGAATGTGCCGTCTCACGCCCGCCTACTCCCGTCGCCCGAACAGGCCGGTGGGCTTGAGCAGGAGCGTCAGTGTCAGGATCAGCATCCCGTAAGCCGGGATGTAGGACGCCGCCCGCTGCGGATCCGGGATGCAGCCCGTTCCGGCCGCCTCGACCATCCCGACGATGATGCCGCCGATGAAGGCGCCGGGCAGCGATCCCAGCCCGCCGAGCACGACGATCACGAAGGATCGCAGCGCCGGCAGCATCCCCACCTGCGGGACCCACGAGAACGCCTGCACCAGCACGGCGCCGGAGAGGCCCGCCAGCATTCCGCCCAGCGCGAAGGCCAGCATGTTCATCTTGTTCGGGTCGATGCCGGCGACCGCTGCCGCCTGACGGTCCTGACTCACCGCCCGGAGCGCCTTGCCCCACCAGGTGCGGTAGAGGAAGAACAGCAGCCCCAGCAGGACCAGCACCGATATGACGGCGGCCGTGAAGCGCGGGTTCGAGACGGAGACGGTGTCGAACAGCTGGAGATTCGCCTTGCTCGTCTTGATCAGCCAGGGGTCCTCGGCACTCGGCAGCCGGATGATGGGGAAGTCGAAGAAGCGCTGGGCCTTGACCGGGCTGGCACCTGCCAGCGCCTGGACGAAGTACTGCAGGAAGAAGACCAGGCCGAAGGTCACGAGCACGGCGTATTCGATTGGCCGTTCCACGCGGCCGTCGTACATCGGCGTCAGAAACAGGCGCTCGAAGGCGCCGCCGATGACGAAGGTGATCCCGCAGGCCACCAGCACGGCGGCCGCGGGCGGCATCTCGGGCAACCAGACGGCGGAGACGTAATAGACCGACATTCCGCCCACCATGTAGAACTCGCCGTGGGCGAAGTTCACCACCCGCAGGATGGAGAAGATCAGCGTGAGCCCCATGGCCATGAGGGCGTAGATCGTCCCCATGACCAGCCCATTGGCGACCTGCGATGCCACGAGGCTGCCGTTGGTCACGCAGACATTGTCGGGGTCGGCCAGCGCGAAGGCTGCGATCAGGATCGCAAGCGCGCCGGCGGCCGAGAGAAGCACCCAGCCTCTGGTCGACTTCGGCGCGAGATACCAGAGCGGAGCGAGACCGAAGGGGCCCGACGCGGCGCCCACGAACGCACCCGCAAGGGATGCGTTCGAGATATCCATGTCCCGTCTCAGGAACACCCTCGGCGTGACGACGCTGCCGACGACCCCCCACGCGATCATCCACAGGACGACAGGCCAGAAGATGATGGAATGTTCCATTGTCTGCCCAAGTCACCGCGTCGCCGGTCGCCCGGCGGGCAGACCAATCCGGACGATCATCGCTCGGCGCGAGGCGGGGGGAGCCGAAGCGCTGCCCCCTCCGCCCCGTCCGCAGCGGCTGACGGGTGTGGCTACTGATTCACGAATACCGCGTCGCCGGTCTTGTAGGTGTCGGGAAAGACGATGGGCGCATCGCCCGCCTTCTGCCCTTCCTCCTGGTACTGGAAGATCATCAGGGCCGGGTCGAGGAACTGATGCCAGAACTTGTCCTCCACGCCGGCTGCGGCGGTGTCGTTGCCCTGCCCGTAGGGGAACGAGACCGTCCCCAACGCTCCATCGTATTCGATCGCCTCGAGCGCCGCGATGATGGCCGCGCCGTCCGTGCTGCCGGCCTGCTGGATGGCGGCGGCGAGAAGGCCGATCGCGTCATAGGCCTCGATGGCGTAGCTCTCAACGGCCTCCTTGCCCGTCCGCTCCTTGTACGTGGCGGCAAAGGCCTTGGCCGCATCGTTGTAGAGAGCCTCAGGCAGGCCGAACTGACCGACGAAGCAATAGTTGCCGTCCGGGACATTCTCCCAGAACGAGGCACTTTCGGCCGCGAGAATATCGCAGACGAAAGGCAGATCGCCGGGTCCGATACCGTTCTCGGCGGCCTGTTGCTGGAAGTTGAACGAAGCCTCGCCCGTCAGCAGCACGATGATGGCGTCCGGGCCCTCGGCATTGACGCGCTGGACGATGCCGGAGAAGTCCTGGGTGCCGATGTCGACGGCGAAGGTCGTGGACGCGAGACCGACCGATTCCAGGCCCTTCTCGGTTTCCTCGGCTGCGGGGATGCCGTAGTCCGTATTCTCGGTGACGATCACCACCTTCTCGGTGCCGGGAATGCTTGCCGCGAACTTCCAGTAGAGGGCCGAAGCCTCGGAACTCAATGGAGCCACCCTGAAGACCTCGGGCAGCTTGGTGGCGGTGATCTGGTCGTTCCAGGTCGATGCGAATATGACCGGAACGCCCTTGTCGTGCGCCACTTCCTTGCCCGCGATGCCGACGGAGCTGTGATAGCCGCCGGCGATGCCTGCGACGTTGTCCTGGCTGATCAGCTTCTCGAAGAGCGCCGTGCCCTTCTCCGGGAGGCCTTCGGTGTCGCCCATGACCAGCTCGACCTCGCAGCCGAGCACGCCGCCGCCGGCATTGATGGCTTCCACGGCGATCTGCATGCCCATGCGCTGGGCCTCGCCGCCGGTGACCGCGCCGGGGGCGGAGAGCGGTGCAATGCCGCCCAGCTTGACGGGGCAATCGACCGCCAATGCGGGAGCCGATGCCGCCAGTGCCACGATGCCCGTGGCGATGACTGCGGTTCTCGTCAGTATCTTCATGTCATATGTCCTTCCTGTTTCGGTGGAACTGCCGTTCCGCATGAGTCGTCTCTCATCCAGGGCGAACGACTTGCCGCGCCGGCCGGATAGGGATGGGGACGCGCCAGCAAGTAGTCTGGCGCTGCCGGCAGGTCGTCGATGCACTGGAAATCCTGTACGGGCTTCCGCCCTGACCCCGTCGGACGGAACTCGAGCAGTCGATCAAGGACCCGTCGACGCCGCGGGCGGACCGGCGAGAACCGAGGCGCACGCTGGCTTGTCTGCTATCCAAGGCCGCCGCTCCGCTCGGAAACTGCCGCCGACACCGGTCATGACCGGTGCCCTCGGGATGATTGACAGCGCCTCCCTGCCTCGACAGCGACGTTACCGCTCTGCCTATCGGAGTGAATAGAACGGAGTATTCAATCTATGGAATGGAGCCGTCATGGGGGCTCCAGGGCGCCCCGGCGCGACGACAAGGAGGACGGCCGATTGGCTTACGCCATGAGCTCCGTCAGCCGGCGTCCGTCGAGAGCGCGGCAGACATGGCCCTCCGGCCGCAGCGTGGTCATGTCGTCGGCCGCGAGCATGGCGTTGACGACAGCCTCCTCGATGGCCTCCACGGCCGCGAGATAGATCGGATCGAAGGCTTCGTCGTTGATCATCACGAAGTCGCGCCGCGAGGCGGCAAGCTGGGGGAGCGGGCCGCGGTTTGCCGTGCTGAACGCCAGGAAGATATCGCCCGAGTTGTTGCCGCCCGGCGTCCCGCCGCGCCCGATTGCGATCGCCGCCCGCTTCGCCAGCCGCGTGAGCTGGTGCGGCGCCAGGGGAAGGTCGGTGGCGAGAATCGCGATGATCGAACCCTGCTCGGCATCGAGCAGGCGATCCTCGGGCATGAGTGGGCCGAGCCGGCGGCCGAGCACCGTGAACCACGGCCTGATGCCGTGATTGGCCTGCAGCAGGGCGCCGACATGAAACGCCGTGCCGTCGATCTCGAGCCGGCGCGACGAGGTGCCGGTGCCGCCCTTGAATTCGTAGCAGATCATGCCGGTGCCGCCGCCGACATTGCCCTCGGGCACGGCGCCGGAGGACGCATTGTCGAGCGCCGCGAGCGCGTCCGCCTCGGTGACGTGCTGGCCGTTGATGTCGTTGAGCACGCCGTCGTAGGTCTCGGCAACGACGGGCATGGCCCAGAGATGCTCGTTCCGCCAGGCCTCGGCATAGGTGTGGATCATCCATCGCGTCACGGCATGATGGACGATCCCGACACTGTGGGTGTTGGTGATGCAGACCGGGCCGACAAGATAGCCGCCATCGCGGATCCAGTGGGTGCCGGTCATCTCGCCGTTGCCGTTGAGCGCGTACATCCCGGCCCAGACCGGCTCGGGCTCGGGCCGCCGCCCGAGCGGCAGGATGGCCGTGACCCCGGTGCGGACCGGCCCCTGTCCTTCGACCAGCGGCCCCTCGCCTTCGATCCTGGTGGTGAAACCGACCTCCACGCCGGGAACGTCCGTGATCGCGTTGTGGCGGCCGGCCTCTCCGGGAAAGGGCAGGCCGAGATCGCGCCCGCGCGGCTTGGGCATATCGCTCACCTGTTCAGCTTCGACGGCGCAGATAGAGACCGAGCGAGGCGATGATGAACGTGAACAACAGCATCAGGGTGGCGATGGCGTTGATCTCGGGTTTCACCCCGCGCCGCAACATACCGTAGATAAAGAGGGGCAGCGTGGTCGAATCCACTCCAGCGATGAAGTAGGTGATCACCAGGTCGTCCATGGAGATGATAAAGGCGAGCAATGCGCCGCCGACCACGCCCGGCGCGATATGCGGTAGCGTAACACGGCGGAAAGTCACCCATTCGTTGGCGCCGAGGTCCGCGGAGGCTTCCTCCAGCGTGTTGTCCATGCCGGCAAGCCGGGCGCTGACGACCACGAAGACGTAGGAGATCAGGAACGTGCAGTGCCCGATGATGATCGAATACAGCCCGAGCGACATGCCGATACTGACGAAGAACACGAGAAGCGCGATGCCGAGAACGATGTCCGGCATCACCATCGGCATGTAGAGCAGGCCCTGGTAGAAGCGCTGCGCACGGAAGCGATAGCGAAAGAGCGCAAGCGCGGTCATGGTGCCCAGCACCGTTGAAATGGTCGTGGTGAAAGCGGCGACGATCAGGCTGTTCTTGACCGCGGCAAGCAGCTGATCGGTCGATTCCACATAGAGCGTGTCCTCGTTGAGCTCCGTCGGATAGCCCAAAATCGTCCAGTACCAGTCGAACGTGAAGCCCGACCAGACCATCATGTTTATCGGGTTCGAATTGAAGGAGAACGCGACGATCATCACGATCGGCGCATAGACGAACACCAGAAACAGAACGCCGTATGCGCCGAACAGACGGCGTGCCAGACGCAGCTTCATGGCCTGGTCTGCATTCGCCCGATGCGCCGCAAATAAATGAGAATGAGCAGGAACATGATGGCCATCATCATGACCGATAACACCGCACCGAACGGCCAGTTACGCGCCGACAGGAACTGCTGCTCGATCAGGTTACCGATCATCAGAACCTTGGCGCCCCCCAGAAGATCGGGGACGATGAAGTTGCCGAGGCTGGGGATGAACACGAGAACGGAACCGGCGGCTATACCGGGCAGCGTTAGCGGAACCGTCACTCTAAAGAAGGTTTGAATCGAGCTTGCACCCAAATCGGACGACGCTTCGAAGAGCGAATGATCCAGTTTCTCCACGGAGGCGTAGACCGGCAGGAACATGAACGGAAGCAGGACGTAGGCCATACCGATCAGGACGGCGGTTTCCGTGAAGATGATGTCGAAAGGCTCTTCGATCAGGCCGAGTCCGAGAAGGCTGGAATTGAGAAACCCGGTGGGGCGAAGAATCAGCACCCACGCAAACAGGCGCACCACCAGGCTGATGAAGAACGGCAGCGTGATCAGGAAAACGATGAACAGGCGCCAACGCCGCGGCAGCCCGCGCACCCAGAGCGCCGCGGGATAGCAGAGCGCGAGAGTGATCAGCACGTTGATGAACGCAAGCCGGGCCGAACGCAGGAATATCTCGGCGTAGACCCAGTCGAAATCCTCCCACTCGCCATCGGCCCAGCCGAGAATGCGCCCGTAACTCCAGTGATAGAAATTCCATTCCACGCCGCCGTAGAGACCGGGCTCCAGCAAGCTGTAAATGATCATGACCACGAGCGGGCCGACGAAACAGATGCCGAGGAACAGGCTGACAGGCCCAAGCAGGACGGTGAGCCGGACCCTGTCCCGCCTAACCGCCATCGTGCGCTTCCTCGATCAGGTGCGGTTCCGCCCGCCGATAGGCGAGCCTGAGGAGGTCGCCGGGCTCGGCCCGGTAGAGCCGGTCGCCCTCGCCGCCCGGGCTCGGGGTGACGGTGAGGGCGGCACCGCTGGCGAGCCGGCAAACCAGCTGCCGCGTCGCGCCGTAAAAGACGGATTGTTCGAGTGTCGCCTCCACGATGCCGAATGCGGGGTCCGCCGCGGCAGGTGCTGCGTCGAGTTGCTCGGGCCGCAGCAGCATGGTCATCCTGCGCCCGGCCGGCACACCGTCGCGAATCGTGAGGCGCAAACCGTCGCCGGTCACGATCGCGGGGTCCGGACCGCCTTCGACCGTGCCGCTGAAGAGGGCCCCGTCGCCGATGAACTCGGCCACGAAGGTCGTCGCCGGCGTGTGATAGAGCTGCTCCGGCGTCCCGATCTGCTCGATCCTGCCGTGATTCAGGACGACGATGCGGTCTGACATCGTCAGCGCTTCCTCCTGGTCGTGGGTGACGAAGAGGAAGCAGATCCCGAGCTCGTGCTGCAGGGTCTTGAGCTCGAGCTGCATCGAATGCCGCAGGTTGCGGTCGAGCGCCGACAAGGGCTCGTCGAGCAGCAGGAGCGCGGGCCGGTTGATGATGGCGCGGGCCAGCGCCACGCGTTGGCGCTGCCCGCCCGACAGCTGATCCGGCTTGCGGCGTTCGAGGCCCTGGAGCCCGACCTGTTCCAGCGCCTGGGCCACGCGTTCCACGCGCTCGCGGCGCGGCACGCCGGTGACCTCGAGGCCGTAGGCGACATTGGCCTCGACGCGCAGATGCGGAAACAGCGCGTAGGTCTGGAATACGGTGTTGACGGGCCGGTGCTGCGCCGGCACGCCGGTCATCGGCGTGCCGTCGATGCGCACTTCGCCGGAATCGAGGTCTTCGAAGCCACTGATGCAGCGCAGCAGCGTGGTCTTGCCGCAGCCCGACGGGCCGAGGAGGGTCACGAACTCGCCGGCGCTGACCGCCAGCGAGACCTGATCGAGCGCGGTCACCGTGCCGCCTTCCGGCGCGGTGAACCGCTTCACCGCATCGAACACCTCGGCGACCGGAGAGCCCGAGCCGGGCGATCCGGCGTCGCGCATCCCCGGTAACGGCCTCAGGCCGGTCGCCGACGAGTACCGATCAGGATGGCCCGCTACTGAGCCGTTCTCACCTTGGTCCAGACGCGATTGTACTTGCGCAGATCCTTGCCGAGATCCTCGAAGATCTGCAGCTTCGCCATCACGTCCGGCGGCGGATTGGTGTTCGGATTGTTCTTGAGTTCATCCGGCAGAAGATCGCGCGCCGGCACGTTTGCCGTCCCGTTAACTTGCTGGAGCGTGTTGAGGGCTGCGATCTCGGGCTGCATGTAGAACTCGAAGAAGCGGATCGCGTTCTCCTTGTTGGGCGCGGTCTTGAGAACGCAAATGTCCTCCTGGTACATCGTCGCGCCTTCTTCCGGGATCACGAATCCGAGCCGGTCGGGCTCCTGGAGCACAAGAAACGTCGCGCCGACGTACCAGTGCGCCGCGGCGATGTCGCCGGCCTGAACCAGCGGCCCCACGTCATAGGTGAACGCCGAAATCTTGTCCTTGCGCTCGAGCAGCCAGGCCTCGGCCTGCTTGAGGGCATCCGAATCGCCCGTGTTCACCGAATGGCCGTTCATGATGAGGGCAACACCGATGGTCTCGCGCAGATCGTCGAGCATGGTGATCTTCTTGCCCTTGTCCGGCAGGGCAAAGAAGTCCTCCCAGGAGGTAATCTCGCCGGCCTCTTCCTTGTTGTAGAAGATGCCGACGGCACCCCAGGCATAGGGCAGACAGTACGAGCTCTCGGGGTCCACGAGGGAACGCTTGGCGACCGGGTCGATGTTCTCGAAACCCTTTAGCGTGTTCACCTTCGCATCGTGCAGAAGCCCGAGCTTCTGCATGATGTCGCGCATGTGAACCGACGGGAACACGATGTCGTAACCCGTCGCACCCGCCTGGATTTTCGCCAGCATTTCTTCATTGGTGCCGTAAGTATCCAGGGTGACCTCGATTCCGGTATCTTCAGTGAAACGAGTCAGGACTTCCGGATTGATGTAGTCACCCCAGTTGTAGACGTTAAGCTGGCCTTCCGCCGAAGCGGGTTGCGTTCCCAAAACGCCCGCGACACCGAGCAAAGCGACGCCAGTTGCTACTCCGATCTTGCGCAAAAGTTTGTCCATGTTTCCCTCCAATTTGATGCTCGACGCTATCACCCTGGCGTTCAACGCGTCAATCGACGCCGTCCGCCGCTCTCCACTTGGCGGGTACGGTCCGGCGGGAAGAGCCGGGTGTCGCAATAGGCGGTATGGGAGCACGCCAAGCTGCGCGAGCGCGTGATGTGCTGCGCGCCAGGCTTCGCGGGCTCGACATATACTGCGCGCGCCAGGCTTCGCGGGCTCGACATATACTGCGCGCGCCAGGCTTCGCGGGCGCGCGACACATGCCGTGCGGGATTAGTTCGGGCGCCAGTCGAACGGCGCGAAGTGGCCGTTGTGGCCGCCGGCTGCGTCGTTCCAGTCGATGCCGAAGGCGTTGAGGTGGCTGTGGGTTCCGATGGCGAGGTGCAGGCGCTTGTTGGCGGGATGCGCCGTGTTGTCGATCATGATGGTCTTGGCCGGGTCCCCCGCGCTCGGCACGCCCTCGGCCCCATGCCTGAGCAGGTCGCCGGCGGTGATCGAGAAGCCCATGTCCCGCCGCTCGATCGCGATCGGCGCCCGCTCGATGCCCGCGAAGTTGCCGATCAGCGGCGCCATCAGCGCCATGGGGCCGCCTTCGCTGCCGGAGCAAATCTGGCCGATGGCCTCCACCTGCGCGTCGCTGGCGCCGTCGTCGATGATGAGGCCTACGGTCCAGTTTCCGTCGGCCATGGGCCCGGCCACCATCGCCGCGGTGACGAAGCTCACGCCGCCGAGCTGCACGTCGCCGTAATGCCCCTCCGTGATAGCCAGCACGATCGCGACCTTGCAGACGCCATCGGTCGGCATGGCGGTCATGTTGGTGAAGATGCAGGGGCACAGGTAGTCGCAGCTGCAGGTCTCGAAATAGTCACCCTTGATGTGCCAGTTCGCGCCGCTCATGTCCGCATCCTCCGTCTCTCCCTTGCGCCAGCATAGCACGGCGCTGCACGGATGCCTTCAGAGAAGACCCAACGCCCGGAGCTCCGCCGCCATCTCCGGCGGGAAGGCATCCTCGGGGATCTCGACCGTGCCGACAGGCCCGAGATCGCGCGGCGCATCGGCGGCCTCCAGGTAGCGCCAGCCCTGGTGCGGGCGGCGGTGCACCGGATCGGTGGCGATGAGGTCGGGGTCCAGCACGATCGCGCACTTGGGCTTGGCCGCGGATTCCGTCTCGTGCCGGTCGAAGGCCAGGATGCGCTGGCGCACGCGGATGCGGTGGCGCACGACCCAGTACATGGAGCCGCCGGCGAGGATCTCGTCGGCCCGGCGCGGCCGGAAGCGGGTGACGTGGATGAGCCGGCCCAGCCGCTTCAGCCGTGCCGCCTGGACCGCGCGCAGGTGATCCACGCCATCGATACCGACGGCGAGCTTCAGGAGATTGAGTGCCACCGCATTTGCCGGTTCAGACGCGCCACCGCGGCGGTCGCTTCTCGAGGAAGGCGGCGATGCCTTCCTTGCCGTCGTCGGAGGCGCGGGCCGCGGCGATGCGGTGAGCCACGTCGTCGGCCAGCGTCTCGTCGATGGGCCGGCCCGCGACCGCGTCGATCAGCGCCTTGGCGCGACGATGCGCGTCCGGCGAGCACTGCAGCAGCATCCGGGCGACCTCGGCGCCGCGGGCTTCGAGGTCCTCGCCGGGCACCACCTCGTGCACGAGCCCGATGCGGAGCGCGGTCTCGGCACCGAAGCGTTCACCGGTGAGCATGAAGCGCCGGCTGTGGGACTCGCCGATGGCTCGGACCACGAACGGGCTGATCACTGCGGGGATCAGCCCAAGCCGCACCTCGGTCAGCGCGAAGGACGCGCGCTCGGCCGCGATGGCGATGTCGCAGGCGCTGACCAGCCCGACGCCGCCGCCGTAGGCCGGCCCCTGCACCAGCGCCACGGTCGGCTTGGGCAACCCGCCCAGCACCATGAGCAGGCGTGCGAGAGCCTGGGCGTCCGCGATGTTCTCCACCTCGGAGAAGCCAGCGGCCTTCTTCATGTGCGCGAGGTCGGCACCGGCGCAGAAAGACTTTCCGCGCCCGGCGAGCACCACCACGCGCACATCTGCGTTGACGCCGGCGTCGGAGAGCGCGTCGGTCAGCCGGGCGATCAAGGCATCGTCGAAGGCGTTGTGCACCTCTGGCCGGTTGAGCGTGACCGTGGCCACGGCGCCCTCGATTGCGACCAGCACGGTGTCGTCGGCCATGGGCTCCCGCCCCCGCTACATCCTGAAGACGCCGAAGCGCGTGGCCTCGGCCGGAGCGTGCGCGACGATACCCAGCGCCCGTGCCAGCACCTGCCGCGTCTCCGCCGGGTCGATCACCCCGTCGTGCCAGAGCCGGGCTGCGGCATAGTAGGGATTCCCCTGCTCATCGTACTGGGAGAGGATCGGCGCCTTGAACGCGGCCTCCTCATCCTCGCTCCATTCGCCGCCGCCCGCCTCGATCCGGTCGCGCCGGATGCGGGCGAGCACGCTCGCCGCCTGCTCGCCCCCCATCACCGAGATGCGCGCATTGGGCCACATCCAGAGGAAGCGCGGCCCGTAGGCGCGCCCGCACATGCCGTAGTTCCCGGCGCCGTAGCTGCCGCCGATGATGACCGTGAGCTTGGGCACGGCGGCGCACGAGACCGCGGTGACCAGCTTCGCCCCGTCCTTGGCGATGCCGCCCTGCTCGTAGCGCTTGCCCACCATGAAGCCCACGATGTTCTGCAGGAACAGCAGCGGGATGCCGCGCTGGCAGCAGAGCTCGATGAAGTGCGCGCCCTTGAGCGAGGATTCCGAGAAGAGGATGCCGTTGTTGGCGAGGATGCCGACGAGGTGCCCGCCGATGTGCGCGAAGCCCGTCACCAGGGTGGCGCCGTAGCGGGCCTTGAACTCGTCGAAGGCGCTGCCGTCCGCGATCCGCGCGATGACCTCGCGCACGTTGAACATGGTGCGCAGCGATTGCGGCACGAGGCCGTAGATCTCGGCGGGGTCGTAGACGGGATCGGGCGCCGAGTGGGGCTCGACTGCCGGCGGCGCGGCATCGAGGCGGGCGACGATGGCCCGCGCCCGGCGGATCGCGTCGTCGTCGTCGGCCGCCATGTGGTCGGCGACGCCCGAAAGCCGCGTGTGCACGTCGGCGCCGCCCAGCTCCTCGGCGCTCACCTCCTCCCCGGTCGCGGCCTTCACCAGCGGCGGGCCGCCCAGGAAGATCGTGCCCTGCTCCTTGACGATGATGGTCTCGTCGGACATCGCCGGCACATAGGCGCCGCCCGCGGTGCACGAGCCCATCACCACGGCGACCTGGGCGATGCCCTTCGCCGACATGCGCGCCTGGTTGTAGAAGATGCGCCCGAAATGCTCGCGGTCGGGGAACACCTCGTCCTGGTGCGGCAGGTTGGCGCCGCCGGAATCCACTAGGTAGAGGCAGGGCAGCCGGTTCTCCTCGGCGATCTCCTGGGCGCGGATGTGCTTCTTGACGGTCATCGGGTAGTAGGTGCCGCCCTTGACCGTCGCGTCGTTGGCGATGACGACGCACTCGCGCCCCTCGATGCAGCCGATGCCGGTGATGATGCCGGCGGCCGGCACGTCCGTGCCATAGAGCCCGTCCGCCGCCAGGGCCGAGAGCTCCAGGAAGGGCGAGCCCTGATCGATCAGCGCCGTCACGCGCTCGCGCGGCAGCATCTTGCCGCGCTTCTTGTGGCGCTCGCGCGCGGTCTCGGGCCCGCCCTGCAGGACTGCCGCGTGGCGGCTGGCGAGGTCGTCGACCAGCGCCCGCATGGCCGCCTCGTTGTTCTTGAACTTGTCCGAGGCCGGATCGACCGTCGAGCGCAGAACCTCCATCGCCTCTCCTCTGAGCGTTCCCGCCAAGGTACAGGCCGTCACCCGCGATGCAACCGCCGCCGCGCGGATCTGAAATACCGGAGCCGCGCGCGACGTTTCCGGGCCGCCGGTTCAGTCTTTCAGGGACGCCAGTGCCTCGGCCCGGGTCGAATGGATGGCGACGATCTTGGCGAAGCCGATCCTCTCGAAGATCAAATGGACGGCGTCGGAGAGCGAGCACAGCGCGAATGCCGCATCGCGTTGCCACATGAGCTTTGCGATCCTGAGGACGGCATAAAGGCCCGCGCTGCTGATGTAGACCAGGTTCTCAAAGTCCAGGATCACCGCCCGGTCGCCATCCCCTATTTCGTCTGCGACAGTCTCCTCGAACTCCGCGGCATTGAGGATCGTGATGCGGCCGCTCACGTTTAGCCACAAGACACCGTCTCGGCGTTCGCTGGTCACATTCATCGCCATTATGTCCCAGTCCTCTGTACACAGAATAGCCTGCAAGCACGAGACCGGCCACAACGCTCGGCCACGGCAGCTCCACGCCTCTGCGGGCTAGGGTGAGGCAGGGAATGAGGCGCAAGGCGGTGGCCGGGTCGCGCCATCCCAGCCAGTTTTCGCAACTGCTAGGATGGTCATCCTGGCGAACAATGGAGCACCATCATGCGCCTGCCCACGCTGGACGCGTTCCAAGAGGCCGCTGCCCTCGTCCACGAGACCCTGGACCCGACGCCGCAAATCGCCTGGCCGCTTCTCGCCGAGAGGACGGGGGCGCAAGTCTGGGTCAAGCACGAAAACCACACGCCCATCGGTGCCTTCAAGGTGCGGGGCGGCCTCGTCTTCATGGACGATCTGCGCCGGCATGGCGCGCTCCCAGGCGTGATCGCTGCCACCAGGGGCAATCACGGCCAGAGCATCGCCTTCTCTGCGGCGCGGCTCGGCCTCGCCTCGACGCTGGTGGTGCCGGAGGGGAACGCCGCCGGCAAGAACGCGGCGATGGCGGCGTTCGGCGGCGAGCTGGTGATCCACGGCGCGGACTTCGAGGACGCGTTCGAACGCGCGGAGGCGCTGGCGGCGGAGAGGGGCCTCGCGATGGTTCCCTCCTTCGACGAGCGCCTCATACGGGGCGTCGGCACATATGCTCTGGAGCTCTTCACCGCCGTGCCCGACCTCGATGCGGTCTACGTGCCGGTCGGGCTGGGCTCCGGCATCTGCGGGCTGATGGGCGTGCGCGATGCGCTGGGCCTCAAGACCGAGATCGTCGGCGTCGTCGCGGAGGGAGCCAACTGCTACGCGCTCAGCTTCGAGGCGCGCCGCCCGGTCTCGACCAACCGGTCGGAGACCGTGGTAGGCGACGGGATCGCGACCCGCGTGCCCTCGCCCGTAGCCCTCGACCTCATCCTCGCTGGCTGCGCCCGCATCGTCAGCGTCTCCGACGACGAGATGCTGGACGCCATCGCCGCCTTCCACGCCGACACCCACAACCTGGCCGAGGGCGCCGGCGCCTCACCGCTCGCAGCGCTGATGCAGGAGCGCGCCGCCATGGCCGGCAAGAAGGTGGGGCTGATCCTCTCCGGCGGCAACGTGGACCCCGGCGTCTACGCCCGCGCGCTCGCGCGGCTGGACGCCGGCCCCGCCACGCAGGCGGCCGCCGAATAGATACGCAGTGTCCCTACTTATCCGCGTCTTGCTACCGTAGCCGAAAACGATTTCGCAAGGTCAGTAAGAGTAGGAACAAGAGAATGGGACCTATAACCGTCTGAGTAGCCCCAGCTATACTCAACATCGAGGCATCGAGAGTCGACGCCTCCAAGCGCTCACGTGCTCCGTACAAATGTCCACCCTCTGATGTCAGCCCGAAAAAAACATGCGCGTTGGAGAAACTAACCCCCAAACAGTCCCAAAACATTTGACCGGGGTTATTCTTCAAATACTTCACATGGCTAAAATAGAGAATGCTCATGCCGATAAAATGTGTCGCCCACCAAAATAGGGCCTTCTTAACGCTCCAACCGTAATCACACAATATATCAAACAACCAGTTGGCAAGAGAGAGGATCCCAACCCCATCCCGCCTTCTCTGCGCCCGCATACGAAGTCTGTAGAATTCGTGTCTCTCCGGTAGCTTTTCCGATTGGCTCATAATTAGTGCCAACCGATCCCAAGCTTGAATGGCGCTACTGGCATTAATTAAGTCCAATGTGGACTCCCCTCGCGAAAAGACTGACGCTATCTGAGCCCACCACGATCTAGAGTAGCATGACTCGGCCTTTCGCCACTTCACTCCGCCAAAATCTGTATCCTCGTGAAGATCAGTTTCAAAGAATTCAGGAGGTTGCAAGAATTCCGAATACCTGAAATGCGTCGTAGCATTAAATGTCGCGTTGTGGAAACGCACGTCCCGCTTAAATTTGGCACAGGAGAAATCCGCCACACGATCAAAAGTTGCTCGCTGAAAGGCAACCTGCTGTTGACATTTGGTATTTCTGAAGTTGGAAGTTCCTTGGAATTTTGCGGATTCGAAGCTGGCAGATACTCCCAGTGTTACCCTCTCAAAACTCACCGCTCCCGTGAAGATCGAGGCCTCAAAACCAACGCCTCCGAATAATTGACCCTTGACCTCTTCTATAGGAAGGAACTTGGAGTCATCGAAATATGCGGCGACCTTAAATGCACAATTGTTAAAGACAGTAGTTTCCATAAATGTGGCTTCTTTGAAATACACTGTATTTTCCCAAGTGACATTATCAAATCTGGATCGTCTTTTGAAGATCGCTTGATCAAAGTCTGCCATATCTACGAACGTTGAATTGCGAAAGTCGACTGGACCGCCAAACGTAGCACGACTAAATTTAGCACGTATAAGAATCCGTCCAGCAAAACATACCTCATCGTCAAAGTTGTGATCTGAGAAGTCCATAAATCGACCCTGGGGGCCGATTGAAGATTCGGAGAATGAAGGATGGCCGCCGTGCCTCTTGGCCAATGCGTCAAGTTCGCGCCGCTCTTCTCTAGCCAACTGTAAATGTTCAGCTCGTTCGTACTGATTAAATGGGGGATTACCCACATTGCGGATTTGGTGTCGAAAGTCTCGCGGTAGTTTCCACGCAAGGTAACCGTTCCAAATTCGTATCCGTTGCTGTGCGTCGACTGGGTAGTTTAGCAGCGCAAGCCAAAATTGCGTGCTCTCCGGCAAATTGATCACGGGAAAAGTCTCCGACACGTATTTCCATGAGGCATGGTTTCAGGCGGGCTGTGGAAACCTACTTCGATAGCGTTCGTAACTCCGGCGGGAGCTGGATGCGGTTCATATTCGCTCCATCAGGCGGGCGTAGAGGTTGCGTACCTGGGCCGTCACGCCTTCGGGCACCGCGAGCACGAAGAGCACGAGGATCACGCCCAGGATCAGGTTCACGTCGACGGTTTGCTGCGTGCCGAGCTCGATGGTGACGAACCCCAGAGCCATGGCGCCGACGAGCGGCCCGACCAGGGTGCCGAGCCCGCCCACCACCACCCAGATGATGATCTGCGCGCTGAAGCCCAGGTCGAACACGGTGGGGCTCACGTAGGAGTTCCAGTTGGCGTAGAGCACGCCCGCGAGCCCCGCCACCGCGCCGCCGATCCCGAAGACGGCCATCTTGTAGAGCCGCGTGTCGTAGCCCAGCAGCTCTGCCCGGAGCTCGTTCTCTCTCATCGCCGCGACCGCGCGGCCGAAGCTGGAGTGCATCGCGCAGCGCAGGCCGACATAGACCAGCAGCAGGCAGATCCCGGTGATGAGGAACATGTCCTCGGGCCAGATCATGAGCATGGGATCGCCCGGCATGTTGATGGGCGGCAGCGCGGGCATGCCGTTGAAGCCACCGAGATGGGCGGTGCCGATGGTGTATTCGTAGCCCGCCGTGTGGCCCAGGAACTTGTAGAAGATCAGGGACACCACGAGGGTGATGACCGCCACGTAGACCGTGCTGATGCGGCCGTAGAACATGAAGTAGCCGAGCAGGAGGGCGGCGCCCGCGGGCACGGCGACACCGGCGGCGAGCGCAGCCGTGCTGCCCCCCATGTTGATGGAGACCACGGCATAGGTGTAGCCGCCGAGGCCGTAGAACGCCGCCTGGCCGAAGCTGAAGATGCCGCCGTAGCCCCACACCCAGCCGAGGCTCATGGCGAGGATGCCGTAGGCCATGAAGAGCGTGAGCTGCAGCAGGATGAAGATGTCGGAGACCACCAGCGGCAGGATGCCGATGACGAGCGCAATGGCGACGACGAGTGCGATCGGGCCCGTGAGCGCGGGCGGCAGACGCCCCACCGTGAGCCCCTCCGCGTTGAGCCTGACGTTCAGAGCCATCGGCGGAAGAAGCGGCCGGTGATGCCCTGCGGCAGCAGCCGGAGAAGGATCACGGCGGCGATGAGCAGCGCGACATCGCCCATGACCGGCGTGGACAGGAAGGTGGTGACCTGGTTCACGGTGCCGAAGAGCCCCGCTGCGGTCGACGTGCCGGTGACGATGGCCTCGCCGCCGCCGATCACGGTAATGAAGGCCTTGGCGATGAAGGCCGCGCCCATGGTCGGCAGCAGGCCGGTCACCGGCGCGAGGGCTGCGCCCGCGAGCCCGGTCAGCGCCGCGCCCACGCCGAAGGTGATGGTGTAGACCCGCTGCGGGCTGATGCCGAGCGCGGCCGCCATGTCGGCGTTCTGCATCGTGCCGCGGGCGATGAGCCCTGCGCGCGAATAGCGCAGCACGGCGAAGATCACCGCGATCACCAGCACACCGAGGAAGATGATGAAGAGCCGGTACTGGCTCTCGGCAAACTCGCCGATCTCGAAGCTGCCGAGGGGCGAGACCACGCTCTCGGTCGCATTGCCGAAGATGGTCGTGATGACGCCGATGAAGAGCAGGCTTAAGCCCCAGGTCGCAATCAGGGTGTCCATCATGCGGCCGTAGAGGAAGCGCACGATGAAGCGCTCGACGATGACGCCGACGATGCCGACGAAGAGCGGCGCGATCACCAGCATCGACACCCAGAAGTTGATGCCGGCCTTGGTCGAGACCACGACCGCGTAGGCGCCCAGCATCAGGAACTCGCCGTGGGCCAGGTTGATGACCCGCATCATGCCGAAAATGACGGCCAGCCCCGCGCTGATGAGCGCGAGGCTGGCCACGGTATAGCCGA
>JAPPHR010000012.1 GCA_028820995.1 Rhodospirillales bacterium | reverse complement strand
GTTCATCCGGGCGACGCTCCCGCCCGGTGTCCACCATCGGTTAGTGGACACTATCTGAGGATGCTTTGCGGTGCCGCGTTGCACGTTGGACACGCCACAAGGCCGGTCAGGCCGAGCGCTTACGGGCAGAACCCGGAATTGCCGCTGGCCCCGCAAGGGCATCACCCTCTAACCGAACCAAATCGCCGGACGATTACGTCAAACGGTCTGGAGGTGTCTGGAGGTTACAAAAAAGTGGTACCGGTATGGTACCTGGAGAAAATCGCTCAATTTGGCTTGAAATGAAATACCCCGCTAACTATCTGTGTTAGCGGGGTATTTTGGGCCGGTTTTGGTTGCGGGGGTAGGATTTGAACCTACGACCTTCAGGTTATGAGGTAGATCATCGGCACTGGTCAGGAACGGACTAGAACGGACTGAAGGTTATTTTCTTCACGTATACCAAGAGTTTCCATCCCCGTGCTTGCGGTCCCGAGTGGACTAGAGTAGCCTGGAAACGTGGAAAGTAAAGTTCCGAATGCATTCCGAGATGGATTCATGCCTCGACTGACCAAGCGACAAATCGACGCCCTCCCAGCCCGAGAGAAGGAGTACTTCGTCTGGGACGACCAGCTGAAGGGCTTCGGCGCCAGGGTGTACCCCAACGGCGGCAAGCGCTACGTCGCCCAGACCTTCAGGCGGGGCAAGACCATCCGGGTGCAGATCGGGCGCCATGGCGTCCTGTCGTTCGAGGAGGCCAAGGCGCACGCACGCAAGATCATCGCCGACATCGACGAGGGTAGGAACCCGAACGAGGAGAAGGAGGCCGAGCGCCTGTCTCCTACGGTGGCCGAGCTCGCCGACCGGTTCCTCAAGGAGTATGTGCCGGCTCACTGCAAGCCGCGAACGCGGGTGGAGTACCGGCATGCCGTGGAGCGCTACATCATGCCGGCCTTGGGCTCGATCAAGGTAACGGCATTGGGACGTGACGACGTGGCGGCGCTGCATCACGAGATGCGGGAGAAGCCCTATCAGGCCAACCGGACGCTGGGGGTGGTGTCGAAGATGATGAACCAGGCCGAGGCCTGGGGCCTGCGGCCGGATCGCTCAAATCCGTGCTATCACGTCCGCAAGTACAAGGAGAAGAAGCGAGAGCGGTTCCTGACGACGGAGGAGCTGGCGCGTCTGGGCAAGGCATTGGATGAGGAGGAGTCGTTTGCGCCATCGGCGGTGACGGCGTTTCGGCTGCTGCTGTACACGGGGGCACGCCTGTCGGAGATCCAGACGCTGAAATGGGAACATATCCGGGGGCACCGCATTCACCTGCCCGACTCGAAGACTGGTGCGAAGACAATCCCCCTCAACGGGCCGGCGCTGGAGGTTCTGGCCGAGACGAAACGCATCGAGGGCAACCCCTATGTCGTCACCGGGACCGCAGACGGCGCGCATCTGACGGACCTGCAGAAGCCGTGGCGGCGAGTCCGCAAGGCGGCCGGGCTTGAGGATGTTCGCATCCATGACCTCAGGCACACGTTCGCCTCGGAGGCGGTGATGGGAGGCGAAAGTCTGCCGATGGTGGGGCGGATCCTCGGCCACACCCAGGCGCAAACCACAGCGCGATATGCGCATCTCGCGGACGATCCCCTGCAGCGGGCGTCGGAGCGGATCGCTTCATCGCTGAAGCAGGCCATGAGCGATCAAGGTAACGAGGGGACCCAGCCGATGGCGCGGGATGGATGATTGAGGTTGATGCAACGACCTGCACGGCAGCGCTGCTGGCATGGCAAGCTTCTGCGAGACGGCATTTGCGGTGTGGCCTTGGCGAGCATGCGTGAGGAGGTTACGAGCTCGAACGGGTCGATGATGACCACTTTTTTGGAACGCCGGGGCAAGCGCGGAGGCTAGACAATTCATTTTGACACGGCCTGCGCCCGGCGCCTAACGTAACCGGCGGTCTGGCAGGACGGCGCACCGGTGCGAAGCACGAGGGCCCGGGTCCGAAGGGCATCGCGTCTCGTCCGAATAGAACCGGTCGCAGAGGATCGCGCGAGGCAGTGCCAGGCGGCGCTCTACCCGACGGAAGCGGTGTGTGGCAACATGGCGACTGCTGGCGAGGAGCGGACGAATGGCCGGTGAAGGCGGCGAGCGCCTGTACTGGATGCACTTCGAGGCTGAGGACGACGATGCGCACATGGTCCCTGCGCCGGTGCTTGTCGATTCTCTACGCGGCATCCAGCGGGTGGTGTATCTGCTGGCGAAGTTCACGCGGGGGGAGGAGCTGGGTCAACGCGCGGCCTTCTCTCGCGAGCTGCGCGAGGCGTTCGCGCTCCAGTGCCGGGTTCCGGAGCCGGGCAGCTATGCCCTGCCATTCGAGATCGGCAGCGCAACGCACGCGCCGCGGGTGACCGGGGAAGCCGACAAAGTGCGACGACTGTTCCGACGGGTGACGGCAGCGGTGGGCGGCGGCGACGTCGACGGGGTTCGGGCATTGGTCCCCGACTCGCGCTATCTGAATTTTCTGGGTGATGCGTACCGGAAGGCGACACCGCCGTTGCGCAGTGGTGTGTCGTACTGGCTGGAAGACCATCGACGCCGGAAGATTCTCGACAGCCGCAGGTCCGAAGAAACGCTCAACGATTTCGCGGGGTATACAGGGCGGAAACGATGGGTGCGCGAAGACACGATCTCCGGGATGCTCGTAGGCATGGACTTCGATGAACGTCGCATCAGGTTGACACGTCCAGACGGGAAGTCGGTCAGCGCGTATTACGACGAAGAGTCGGAGCTCCCGTTGATCGAGCATCGCAGGGGATGGGTCGAGCTGACCGGTGACGTGCTCTACGATGCGCAAGGACGAGCTCTTTCGGTGACGCACGCCCGCGAGTTCGTATCCTTCGACGAAGACACGATCGAACTCCGCAACGTGCATCTCTACAACGTCGCGTATCGCGCATCTCCCCCGTTGCGGTTCAAGGTCAAGTACGACCCGAGCGATCGGCTGTACGACCTTGACGGGGAGTTCGGCATCTCGGTGTCGGCGTCCTCTCGGTCCGACCTGCACCACGAGCTGCAGGAGGCGTTGTCCATGCTGTGGATCGAGTACGGTGAGGAGTCGCCGGACAGGCTCTCGCCGAAGGCGCGGCGCCTGCGCACTGACCTGCGCAAGCGGTTGACGGCGGCTTAGGTGGCGGCAACCTATACGCGGGCCGCAGTGGAGAGCGCACTGGAGGCCAAGGGATTTCGTCGGCGCGAGACCCACCACAGTTACTTTGTCTACTACACAGAAAAGGGCGCAAAGACGCCCATTCGGACGAAGACATCGCACGGAAAGGGCGGCGCCGATATTCCGAACAATCTGCTCAGTCGAATGGCGAAGCAGTGCAAGCTTCGCACGGCGGAGTTCCGAGCCTTGGTCGACTGCTCCTTGTCTCAATCCGACTACGAGACGTTGCTGACATCGAAAGACGAAATCTGACGTGGTGCCGACGCCAGCCGAGAGGCGTTTTGCTCACCATAGGGGTTCAATCCCTGTTGCCGAACAGCAAACCGTCGACGCCGGTACAATAGCAAGTTGACGCTTATGTCGTTGCGCCAGGCCAAGACCGAAACCGAAACTCGCGGCTGGTAGAGCCTGCCTCAGGCGTAGCACGAGTGGTAGTCGACGGCGGTCTGTAGGTACAGGTTGCCGACCCCCTTGAGGTGGCCCCTGTGCCGGGTCTCGATGTGGCGCTCGCGGAATTCGGGCGAGAAGCGCTCCAGCAGGCGAATCTGCTCGTCGGTGAGCTCGATTCGGCGCTCCCGTTGGCAGAATATCTTCCCATATTTCAGTTTGGTATGAGATAGTCTCTCCCTTCTGGCCCTCTGGACGAGCGCGGGATTCCTCCTGGATGGCTGTAAGAACTGGATTTGCGCCGGCAGACGCCTCAAGACGCGAATCCCTGCGGCTTTTGCCACTGTGAGGAGACAGCAAGTGCCCCGTATCATGTTGTTCAGCCAAAGGTACATTAGGCAAATTGAACAGGAACTAATACGGGTCGATCTTACACCTATTGTTCGGAAGAAAATATGGTCATGGATGCATCGATATGACGCTTCCGTTCGAATTCAACCGGATCCTAATGACAACTATGATTACACATCGAACATACTTGCCGAGGTCGAAGAGGAACTTCGGAGAGAGCATGGTTGGGACGACATCATTGATGTGTTGTCCGATCATCCTGAGGGAGGTGACGCAGGTCTGAGTAGTCTTGTATCGGGTGGTCCAGCACACTTCGTTCTCGATACTATCCAACTCACACACAATTGGCTCGCCAACACGGAGGGAGACACTTTTCAGCAGGAAATTAACAAGATATTCGATTTACACGAATGTCAGTGGCGCCTTTTCGATGGAGAGTTTTTCAAGCTAGATGGTGATTTCATTGGTGCGCGTCTTGCAGCTACAGCGCATGAAGCACTTGCCAGGAATCACTTTGCGGGAGCAGCGGAAGAATATGCAAAATCGCAACGCCAACTTTGTTCGGGAGAAGTTAAAGACGCGATCCTCTACGCGGGTAAGAGCTTCGAAAGTGTTCTTAAGGTGATTACAGATTTGGAAAATGCAAACGCAAACAACTTAATTGAGGAGATGCTCAAGCGAGGGTTCTTCGACGATCTACCTTCGGAGGTCCGCTCCGGTTTCGCACAAAACGTAATGAAGGCTTTGCCGTTCCTCCGCAATAAACTTGGCGGACATGGTCAAGGCGCCCTCGTCGTGGAAGTTCCCGAGATTTATGGTGAACTCGCCATCCAACTTGCCGCTGCTCTTCATAACTTTCTGATTGCGAAGCATATTGATGCATCAACCCAAACCGATCTTGCTGATACTGCCAATGTATCTTCATTGGACGACGCAGCATTATTTTAAGCCGCGGAATATGAGAATTTCCGCATCGGAGCTGGTCGACACGCTGGGCTAACATGGGCGCGGTTCGACCGGCTGTTGGTAGCGACCGCAAGCTCCTATGAAAGCGGAGGCGGGTGCATGCCGGGAACGCTAGCGTCGCCGGATTGACGTGCGCGTGTCTGGCGCCCATGTTCTCCGACGCTCCCTACTCCCATTGACGTTCGCGAACGGGTGGCGGGCGACGGGTGGCGGCGGAGACGCCGCGGGCCGGTTGGAAAGGTACAGGAGTGTGGGGATCGAACCACAGACCCGGGTCAGCCGAGACCGCGTTTGCGAACGCACGCCCTTTCTCCAGGCGACCTCCGGAAACCCGGCGGAGGGAACGATGGTCGCGGTTGGACCCTGATATTGGAGAACCGCTTCATGAAGAAGTCCAATTCCGGCTCCCGCAACGACGGAGGGGGCACCAAGGATGCACGCGACCATCGTTCCCGCCAACTGAACCCGGAGCACCCTGTGTACTGGCGTTCGCGAGGCTTGGAGGACCGCCCGGACGAGCCGGGCCATGGAACTCCGCCTAAACCACGGAAACGATAGCTTCCCGGTCGATGTCCCGGGGCGTCGCCGCCCCGGGATTTTCGCCTGTTGCGACAGACCCGAGATGAAGGACCGCATTCTCGTCACCGGTTCCGAGGGGCTGGTCGGGCGCGCCCTGTCCGCAACGCTGGAGGAGCGCGGGAACGAGATCGTCGGGCTGGACCGGCGGGGGGCGGGAAGCGAGTGTGGCGACGTGCGCGATGCGCGTCAGGCGCGCGCCGTGGTCGCCGGCTGCCGAGGAATCATCCATCTGGCCGCCGTGTCCCGCGTCGTTTGGGCCGAGCGAGCGCCGGACGAATGCCGGAGCACCAACATCGGGGGTCTGTGCTGCATTCTCGAAGTGGCGATCGAGCAGCCAGAACGTCCCTGGGTCCTCTTCGCCAGCAGCCGCGAGGTCTACGGGCAGCCCCGGCGCCTGCCGGCGACGGAGGAGACCCCGCTCTCGCCCGTCAACGTGTACGGGCGCTCGAAGGTCGAAGGCGAACGGCTGGTTGAGGAAGCGCGGGCCGGTGGCCTTCGAACCGCGACGGTGCGCCTGTCCAATGTCTACGGAAGCGCCCTGGATCATGCGGACCGCGTCGTCCCGGCGTTTGCGCGGGCTGCGGTCGAGGGAAGCGCCATTCGTATCGACGGCGCGGAGTGCACTTTCGACTTCACCCATATCGACGACACGGTGCGGGGCATGATCGCTGTAACGGAGCGGCTGGAAGTCGGCGGGACGCTGCCGCCCATTCACTTGCTCACGGGTACGCCGACGACATTGCGCGATCTGGCCGCGATTGCGACGACATTCGCTGGAAAGCGGCTGCCGGTCGTCGGGGCGCCTCCCCGGCCGTTCGATGTCTCCCATTTCCACGGCGATCCATCGCGAGCGCGGGAATTGCTCGGCTGGGCGCCGCGCGTCGGTCTCCGGGATGGTTTCGAGCGGCTCGTCCGCGACCTTCGCGCCCGGTTCGGCGCCATCGAATAGGGGAAGGCGGCGCCATGAGGATCCTGCAGGTCATCCACGGCTACCCGATGCGCTACAACGCCGGGTCCGAGGTGTACACGCAGACCCTCTGCCAAGGACTGGCCGGAAGTCACGATGTCCACGTCTTCACCCGCGAGGAGGATCCGTTCACGGCGGATTCCTGCCTGCGCGAGGAACGCGACCCGGACGATCCCCGGATCGCGCTGCATGTCGTCAACAATCCGCGCAACCGCGACAGGTACCGGGAGCCCGGGATCGACCGGCGCTTCGCCGAGGTTCTCGACCGCGCAAGGCCCGACGTCGTGCATGTCGGTCACCTGAACCACCTCTCGACCTCGCTGCCGTTCGAGGCCGCCAAGCGGTCCATCCCGGTCGTGTACACCTTGCACGACTACTGGCCGATGTGCCCGCGCGGGCAGTTCATGCAGACCTTCCCGCTCGACCCGGAGGACCTTTGGGCTGCCTGCGACGGGCAGGAGGACCACAAGTGCGCGGAGCGCTGCTACGCCCGCTATTTCGGGGGCGCGCCCGACGAACGCGAGGCCGACGTGGCCTACTGGACCGGCTGGGTCGCACGCCGGATGCGTCATGTGCGTGAGATGACCGAGCTGGTCGACTGCTTCATCGCGCCGTCCCGCTACCTGCTCGACCGCTACCGCGACGGGTTCGGGATTCCGGCGGGCAAGCTCGCGCATCTCGACTACGGTTTCGATCTCGAGCGGCTGGGCGGTCGGCGTGAACGCCCGGAAGGCGGGCCGTTCGTGTTCGGCTATATCGGCACGCATATCCCGGCCAAGGGGATCCAGCACCTGATCCGCGCCTTTGGGGACGTCGACGGGCCGGCCCGGCTGCGCATCTGGGGCCGACCGCGGGACCAGAACACCGAGGCGCTCAAGGCGCTCGCCCGGGCCCTGCCCACAGGGAAGGCGGACCGCCTGGAATGGCTCCCCGAATACCGCAACGCGGACATCGTGCGCGATGTGTTCGACCGCGTGGATACGATCGTGGTGCCTTCGGTGTGGGTCGAGAACTCGCCGCTGGTGATCCACGAGGCGCAGCAAGCGCGGGTCCCGGTAATCGCGGCCGATACGGGGGGCATGGCCGAGTTTGTGCGGCACGGAGTCAATGGTCTCACCTTCGAGCACCGCTCATGGCGGTCGCTGGCGGAACGGATGCAGCAATTCGTGGACGATCCCGCGCTCGCACGGCGTCTCGGGCGGCGCGGCTACCTGTACTCGGAGAACGGGGACATTCCGGCCATCGAGGATCACGTCCGCTCGGTCGAGCGGATCTACGGGCGCGTCCTCGAACGCCGCGACGGCTCCCGGCCCGGCGACGAGCCGGGGCCGTGGCGGATCACTTTCGACACCAATCCCGACACCTGCAACATGCGCTGTGTAATGTGCGAGGAGCACTCGCCGCACAGTCCGTTGCAGGCCGCCCGGCGGCGCGAGGGGCGACCGCGCCGGACGATGCCGATCCATCTGATCCGCAAGGTCGTCGCGGACACGGCGGCCCACGGGCTGCGCGAGATCATTCCGTCCACGATGGGCGAGCCGCTGCTCTACGAGCATTTCGGGGAGATCGTGGCGCTGTGCTCGGAGCACGGCGTCAAGCTCAACCTCACGACGAACGGGACCTTCCCGAGGCTCGGGGCGAAGGCATGGGCGGAGCGGATCGTTCCCGTCGCTTCCGACGTGAAGATTTCCTGGAACGGCGCGACGAAGGCTACCCACGAGGCGATCATGATCGGCGCGCGCTGGGAGCGGATGCTGGACAATGTCGGGGCCTTCGTTGCCGTCCGCGATGCCCATGCGGCCGGCGGCGGCAACCGATGCCGGGTGACGTTCCAGCTGACCTTCATGGAGGCGAACGTGGCGGAGCTTGCTGGCATCGTGCGCCTGGCGGCCCGCCTCGGCGTCGACCGCGTGAAGGGACACCATCTCTGGGCCCATTTCGAGGAGATCGAGGCGCAGTCGATGCGCCGGGACCGGGACGCAATTCGCCGTTGGAACGCGGCCGTCTTTGAGGCGCGCGAAGCCGCCGCCGAGCGCTTGCTGCCGAACGGCCGGCCGGTGCTGCTGGAGAACATCGACCTCCTCGATGAGGACAACGCGGCGCACGACCTGGCCCCCGGGGGACCGTGCCCGTTCCTCGGCCGCGAGGCCTGGGTGAGCGCCGAGGGACGCTTCGATCCCTGCTGCGCCCCCGACGCGCAACGGCGCACCCTGGGAGAGTTCGGCAATCTGCACGATCGCGCCCTGATGGACATCTGGCGCGGCGACGCCTACCGGACACTGGTGGCTATGTACCGCAACCGGGCGCTGTGCCTCGGCTGCAACATGCGCAGGCCCGCGGAAGGCCCGTCGTGAAGTGGCGCGGCACGGCCGTGGCGCCGTCCGGCACGCATCATGTGCGGGACGGCATACCGTTCTACGAGGAACGCTTCGACGAGGTGCTGAAGTTTCACGAGCCGGGCCTGGCCGCGGTGCGCCGGGATGGCCGCGCGTGGCACATCCGGAGCGACGGAGAGCCGGCCTACAACCGGCGCTTCGACCGCGCCTTCGGCTTCTACGACGGTCTTGCCGCCGCCGTCGCACCCGACGGTTGGCGGCATGTCCGCCCCGACGGCACGGACCTCTACGACGCGCGCTACACCTGGTGCGGCAATTTCCAGGACGGGCGTTGCGGCGTGCGCGAACCCGGCGGAGCCTACCTCCACCTCACCATCGAAGGCGTCCCCGCCTACGACGCCCGGTGGCGCTATGCGGGGGATTTCCGGGACGGCATTGCGGTCGTGCAATCGGGCGACGGTCGTTCGACCCATATCGACCCGCAGGGTGCCGAGATTCACAGCGCCTGGTTTCTCGACCTCGATGTGTTCCACAAGGGCCTCGCCCGCGCCCGCGACGAGGACGGGTGGATGCACGTCGACGCCACTGGGCGCCCGCTGTACCGGAGGCGCTTCGCGGCGGTGGAGCCGTTCTACAACGGACAGGCGCGGGTCGAGCGCCTCGACGGCAGCCTTGAGGTAATTGATGAGACGGGCGCTTCCATCGTGGAGCTGCGCCCGGCGCTGAAGAGCGAGTTCGCGGCGCTGTCCGACGACCTCACGGGGTTCTGGCGGACCCAGGCGATTTGTGCCGCCCTGGAGCTGGGGATCTTCGAGGCGTTGCCCACCACCTCCGCCGGGCTTGCCCGGGCATGCGGGCTGGAGCCGGACCGGGCGCGGCGGCTTCTGCGCGCACTCGCCCTGCTCCGCCTTGTAGAGGACGAAGACGGCGTGTGGCGGGCGACGGGGCGCGGCGCCTTCCTGGCCGCCGGTCACCCGTGGACGCTGGCCGATGCGGCGGTGGAATATGGACGGTATTTCCCGGGTATGTGGGAGATGCTGCCCCGGGCGCTCCGGGCCGATGAAGGTTGGCGGCCCCCCGACATATTCGGGGAGGTTGCGGCCGACCCGGCCCGGGTGGCATCCCATCACCGGATGCTGGCGAGCTACGCCCTGCACGACTACGGCCCGGTGCCCGATGCGCTTGGTCTTCGGGGCGACGAGCGGGTGATCGACGCGGGCGGCGGCCTGGGCGCGCTCGCAGCGCTGCTCGTGGAGGCCCATCCGCAACTCCGGGTCACGGTTCTCGACCGCCCCGAGGTGGTCGAGCGTGCGAGATGCGTGCCGCAATCGGACTACGTGACCTTTCAGGCAGGCGACATATTCGAGCCTTGGGGTATCGAAGGCGACGTGGTGATGCTCGCCCGTGTGCTCCACGACTGGGATGACGCCCCCGCGCTTCGTCTTCTCCAGCAGGCGCGCCGTGCATTGCCGTCCGCGGGGCGGTTGTTCGCTGTCGAGACGGTGCTGCCGGAAGATGGAGCGGTCGCCGGTCTTTGCGACCTCCACCTGCTGGCCGTGACGGGCGGCAAGGAGCGCACTGCCTCCGGATACGCCGCGCTCCTCGAACGTGCGGGGTTCACGTTCGAGGGCGTGCGTCAGTTGCCGACGCTGCCGTCCATCGTGGTGGGCCTGGCGAAATGAGCGCGAAGGTAACTGCGGTTGCAGGCCGGTGACGGTTGAGGCTCCATTGTGCTTCCTCCCTGCGGCACCCTCCGGCGACGACGGAACGTGGTTCCAGGAATGAAGTGCTCGGTCATCTCCTTTGGGCAGTATCGGGCAATTGGACAGCACCAATTCAACTGGCGGGTGAATTCGATGGTCTACGTTCGAGGCAAAGCCCGCATTCGCCATGCCGAGACCGGCGAAATTTACGAGATCGGCGCTGATCGGATCGATTTCGAAGCGGTCGGCAGCCATGAACGCGGCATGGGTCTAGAGACGAGGTATTCCGCGATCGTGGATCACCCGCAGCTCGGGCAGCTCGTCTGGGACTTGTGGGAATACCCCGTCGGCGCCGAAAATCATCGCAACACCGACGTCGGCACGCACGAGCTTCTGGAGGACATCGATTTCGGTCTCCAACACGAACCGCCCGATGACGACGAGCGTCAGTTGCCGATCGATACTCTGGTGGGGTGGTTTTTCGAGCGCTTCGAGGATCCCGCTCATCGACTTCCCTACGAGACCGCGGAGGGCGGGTTTCAGTGGATCTATGGCGGTCCTTACGACGCGCGGGAACAACTCGAAGAAAACTTCCCCGACGAGGCGGAGCACATCATTGACGCGGCGGTGGAACAGATCGAATCCGAGGGATTGACGGAATGGGCGCCCGTCTCCAGCCCAGAAGACTATGGCGCTGACGAGGACGAAGAACCTTTCGGCGAAGACGATCTAAACGAAATCGTCCGGGATCTGGATGACCTGATCTCCGCCATACCTGAACCGGCGAGCGATCCGGCCTTCAGGCTTGGCGATGACGGCCTCGTTCACATGGCGGCGGCGCCCGACCGTCAACCAGAGGTAAGCGATGGCGACCTTCTCGAAGAGTTGCGCAGCGCCTCGGCGGCCTTGCGCAGCTCCCTCAAGGGCACAAACGCCCACACGGATCTGCTCCAGAGGGTGGAAAACTACGAGGAGGCACTTCTCGAAGATCCCATCTCCATATCTCGGCTGTATGGGCGCGGTGTGCGGCTTGAGAATGCTGCGCGTTCTGCTCGTCGCCGCATTGAGGCGGACGAGCTTCCGGCTTTCACGGCCGAGACGGAGCAGAACCTGAACTCCGTACTCGATCTGCATGCGACCTACATCATGTCGGGCGAGGACGGGCGGCGTCTCGTTGAAGGCGCGGCCGCCTATCGGAGCACTCCGGATGAAACCGCAGCTTTGAAGGAGGCGGCGGAGAAAGTTTCCTCCGCGGTTGCTCAACGACAGGACGTCTTTTCCGAGGAGGTTCGCAGGCATGTAGCCCAGGCTGCACAAGACATCGGCGACGGACCGCACCCCGAACGATCCAACCAGGTTGCGGTGAGAAGTCTCGGAAACATGACGGGCAGTCTACTCAAATGGGTTGGAGTTGTGGGCGCAAGCGCGATTGTTGGGGGTGCCATTGCGGCGAGCGCGCCCGGGGTGGCAGCGGTTGCGGGCGGCGCAAGTGCGATCACCGGGATAGTCTCCTTCCTGACGACAAACGCTTCGCTTCTACTCATGCTCGCTCTAGCCGTCGGAATCGCTCTCTCCTGGCTGAGGCCGATCGCGATTCTTCTCGATAAACTGCGTCGTGGCGGAAAAAAGTGACAACGGTAGTCCAATCGGGATCCAGAAAGATTACGGAAAGAAACCGTGGGTACTGAGATCAGTCTTGACATAGCGGGGCTCAGCGTCGACTGGAGCAAGAACCGTCGCGGCGCCGACCACGGTTTTCTGTTTCAGTCAGACGATCGTCGGCGCATCCCGTGTGAAGATGACTATCCCGACGACGATCCCGGTCGGTCGCTGAGGGAAATGGCCTTCATCCGCCCGCTCCGCTCCGTCTTGCCGCGCCTGGAACTGCTGGGCCATACGCTCGCCACGGCGGAAGCCGATTATGAAAGGGTAGCCGCCGTTTGTGTCGAAGACCGCCGATCTCTTCGGGAAGAGGGGATCGGTGAGGAACTTCCGCTGGAGTTGATGTCGTTCGGGGAGTTCAAGGAATTCGTCACCGGAGATGCGATTGCCGATCTCGACGACTCATTTTCGTCCGACTTGACCGATGAGGGCAAACGACGAACGAAAGGGCGTTTGGCGGACAATACGATCACAGGCCGCGTCCCCACCACCGATGCTTTCGATGTCGATGGCTATTCGGAGCGCAGCTTCTTCGGATCGCTCATCGGTTTTCTTCACCCATACAATGTGCTCAGGCTTCTCGCTGAGAACGAACGCAATGTCCATGCCGACTTGGAATGGCGATACGGGCCTCTCGTCTGCGACGGCTGGGCTCAGGAAGAGGAATTTATTTCCGAAGCGCGGCGCGCGCAGACCTTTCTGATTGCGACCGAAGGAAAATCGGACACCCGGATCATCAAGCATGCGATCTCGCTCTTGCGCCCGGAGATCGCCGACTTTTTCCGCTTCGTCGATGTGGGCAAGGGGTATCCCTTCACAGGCGCGGGCAATCTCTTGCGGTTCGCACAAGGGCTCGCCAAGATCGACGTGCACAATCAGACTCTCTTCGTGCTCGACAATGACGCGGAAGGCGTGAACGTCCATGGTCGGATCACCGAGTTGGCATTGCCGGCAAATATGCGGGCGGCGACGCTTCCTGAACTGGCGAGATTTGGAAACTTCAAGTCCCGAGGGTCTGACGGGAAAGGAACGGCTGACATCAACGGCCGAGCAGCGGCGATAGAGTGTTATCTCGACCTGAGGTCTGAAAGGAAGTCGCCAGCGGAAGTCGTTTGGTCAGCCGACAAGAAGGATTTGGACGTTCGTCAAGGAAAACTCGTGAATAAAGGGACTTACACGAAGACATTTTTGAAGCGCGCATCGACCATTAAAGGATACGACATGTCCGGGCTAATGGCTGTTCTCGACATGATCTTTGCGGAATGCCGTGCGATTGCGGAGACCGCGTACAGCATCAGGACCGCTGCACTACGCTGATTTTGCGTCCTGGCCGACTATTGTCGTTGCCGGGATGTGGGCGCAAAGCGGTAAAGGCTGGCGGTGCCGTAGGTCTCGAGACTCACTGATCCCGCCTATGCGGATCCGGCAACCCTGTGAACGAGACGTGGCATTGGAGCGGGCACGACGGTGGTGGGCCAAAGGACTTGTGCGATGGGTGGGTTTGATGTTTGGGGTCCACTCTGATTGCGTTGAAATGGGAATCGCATGGGAATCACAGGAATTCAACCTCCAGGGTGCTCAAGACCGCTCGTGACCTGATTGGCGTTCGGGAAGCGCTGGAAGGTGAAAAGACGCGGCCGCACGGTCTAATTCCGCAAGCCCGATTCAGCAGCGGATGGAGCAAATTATATAGTCACAAGAACGGGTTATGGCACTCGAAGTGCCGGATAGCGTCGAGCGTCTGGAGGGTCAGACTGAAGCGGATGCGATCCGCAGACCAGACCTTCAGGTGGAACACCAGGTTCGCGTTGACCGCGTTGCGCCGCGCAACCAGCGCGACCGAGGTCCCCGGCTGATAGCTCTCGGCAACAATCCGGCGCCTATCCGCTTCGCTCTTACGACGACGCGGCCCGGCCGCCATAGACAGCGGGGGCTCCACCTTCTCCTCTGCATCCGACAACTGCGATCGTGTCCACTCGGTCCTTGGTGGACACTTCCCAAGTGTCCACTCCCGATCGCACAGCCTCACCCGGTCACACTAATCCGGGAAGGCGGCCCACGCCGGAGGCTTAGGACGCCGCCTATGACGCGACAGAATTACATGCGGTCGGCAAACGTCCCGGTCGCGTCCCGGTCACCCTTTGCGGGCGGCGATGTGTCGTGCCGCGCGAATGCCGGACAGATAGGCGCCGTGCACGGTGGCGGGGTATTCGTCGTGCGTCGCCTCGCCGGCGAGAAGCACGCGGTCCCCGATCGGCCGGGCGAGCTCTGCATACTCCGAGAAGGTCGAGCCCACAGGGACGTAGGAGTAGGACCCATGGAACAGGGGATCCGACCGCCAACGCGAGACCAGCGCATCCTTCGGCTGCGGCACGGACCCGTACATGTCTGCGAGGGCCGCGAGCGCGTCGCTCACGACCTCCTCGTCGGGCATGGTCTCGATCGACGCGCCATACGCGCCGGCATTGAACATCATGACGACAGGCTGGCGTGTATAGCGATAAAGGCTGACGGTCTCGGCCCATTGGCCGGGCCGGGCGCCCAGATAGCGGATCAGTTCGACGTCCGGCGGCCAGAAGACGTCGTCGAACAGCAGGCAGGTCTTGTTGAGGACGCCCATGCGCAGACTGTCGATGGCGCGCCGCGTCGCCACCGGCAATTCCGGCATGAACGCGATGGCTCCCTGTTTCAGGACGCCGAGCGGAACGGTCACGACGACGCAAGCGGCCTCGAGCGTCTCGCCGTCTGCGGTGGTCAGCGCGACGCCCGGACCCCTGTAGTCGATCTTTGCGACCGCCCGCCCCGTCCCGATATCGAGGCCTGCCGCCAGAACGTCGACGATCTGGCCGAAGCCGCCGGGGAAGAGCGCGTCGCGTCCGGGCCAGTCCTTGCCGCCGTCGATGCTTTCGAAACTCAGATCGCCAATATCCGCGCCGTACTCGTGCTCGACGGTCGTATTCAGCTCGAACGCGAGGTAGCGCCGGTCGGCGGCGGCCAGCCGCGAGGTTTCTACATGGCGCCGGTAAACCTTGCGAAGGGACTCCCGGGGCCATCTCTGCGCCGATTTCCAGAAGGCCTTGAGAATTCGGTCTCCCGATCGGCGCTTTTCGGCGGAATCGGGGAAGTGGACGATTTCATTGCCATAGTCGGTCGGAAGCATCCGGATGCCGTTCCCGTTGGCGATCCCGGCAATCGGATTGCCGGCGATGCCGTGGACCCAGGACGCACCGAGGTCGACCGGAATGCCGCCGCCGATCCTTGAAGTCCAGATGCGCCCGCCGATACGGTCGCTGGCCTCCAGCACAACCACGTCATCGAAACCGGCAGCGCGGAGCTCCGCGGCGGCCGCAAGGCCCGCAATGCCGGCACCGACGATCGCCACGCGCCCCGACCGCGACGCCCGGGCGGGCGGCAAGCGATCGGCGCGCAGGAGGCCGCAGCCCGTCAGAAACCCTCCCGCGAGGGCGAGGCCTGCCGCGCCCAGGCCCCCCGCAACGACCGCGCGCCGGTCGAGGCGGCGCGCGCCGCGCCCCGATGCCGCCCCGCGCCGCGTCGGATCCGGCGCGTTATCTTCGGTCATTTGCAGCCGCTCCCTGCAACGCGCCTGCAAAAGGCGAAGGGTGCAGGCGCAAGTCGGGCAATCTGCAAGTGTGCATTACCGCACTCATTCTCCATGTTGCCCGGCGCATGGCGGGCAGGATTTCGGTGAGGTTGTCCGGCGCTGTTACTGGTGCGATCCACACGGACTCGATCTTCTGATGGAACCGCTGAAGGGTGTAGATGCGAGGGACGCCCTGATAATGCAGAAAGCCACTTTGTTGCAATGACCTATTGAGATTTGCACAGCGCCGCAGTCGTCAGCACAATTGATGTGGAATCGAGTGGGAGTCGCCAGAATACCAACTGCTTAGCTGTCGCTAAGGGTGTCAATCTTCAAAGCCGACTGACACGCTGACGTCACGGTCCGCCTACAAGCAGGCCGAACGGTACTATTCCGAGAAGATTCACGGCATGAACACACGGGACCGGAGCCTGTACAGGCTGCTGGTCGAACGGGTCCACACACTGGTTGCCCGTTTCCCGGAAAGGACACGTTGAGAGCGCCCTGCGCGCTTCCGGCGGTCGATCCGTCGCCATCGCGAAGAGCCCGCCGCCGCTTGCCGCGCTTGTCCTTGGGAATCGCCGGGGTGCGGCGCCTCCGCTCGAAGGGCGCCGCGCCTGTCGAGCCGGGCACAAGTTCGTGGAACGTTGCCGGAAACTGCGCCCTATTCGACCGTTCGATCGGAACGTGCCCATGACCGTGACCCCGGCCTCGCGCATCGCCGACGAGGAAGAAATCCGTGCGCTCATCCGCTCGCGGTTCGACGCGATCGATTGGGAGCCTGGCCGCGACGTCGACCGCCGCCGGCTGTACTCGGGCTTTGTGCGTGGCGCGCAGTTATGGCCGGCGCGGCAGCGACCTCACTCGCGGCCTTCGAGCCATCGTTGCAGTTCGTCGATTTCTTCCACGCACTGGACGATGGCGCTGCCGGCCGCCGCTGGCGACCGCTGCCGCTTCGAGCCGGGCGCAATCCCGGTACGGCGCCCTCGCGCGGGGCCCGCGTCTGCCGCGCGGTTTCAGTGCCGCCGGCCTCCGTCCCGTCCTCTCCGGATCTGTCCCGCCGCGCGTCTTGGGCGGGAATAGTCATGCAATAGACAGGAAATAAGGAGATATAGACATACTCACGACTTATTAAAGCGGGCTTTTCAACACCGATATCCGGGTTTTCGTGTCAAATCGCGCCCTGCTCTTGTTATTTCCCACAATGCGGGAATAACATCCCGTACCCTGCACCGGGCGCGCGGGTCCGGTGCGTTTGGGGAAACCCTTGGTGTAATGGCCCGGGGGTCGCGAACATGCGGCATTTCGTTCTGGTCACGCTGTGCGCGGCGCTGGTATTGACCGGCTGCGCTGGCGGAGACCGCCGGGCAGGCATGCCCGATCCGGACCCCCCACGCGAGACCGAGGACGACGAGCGGCGCGACAGGCTGGCCGCGCGGTACCGCGCCGACCCGGCCTTCGGGCGCCAGTGGGGTCTCGGTCGGATCGGCGCGGACCAGGCCCACGCCCGGCTCGCGATGCAGCACGGCGAGGACGCGCGGGCGGGGTCGGGCGTGACGGTCGGGATCCTCGACTCCGGGATCGACGAGGATCACCCCGCGTTCGCCGGAACGCGGATCGACGAAGTGTTCCTCCCCGGGGCGACAAACGAGAGGGGCGTGTTGCCCTCGCACGGCACGGCGGTGGCGAGCGTCGTCGCGGGCGGGCGCGGGTCCGGCCTCCCCGACGGGGCGCAGGGGGTTGCGCCGGGGGCCGATCTGGCGGTGTTCGCCTTCGGGACCGATACCGAGCCGCCGCCGGAGCCCGAGCCCGACCTGCCGACGGAATACTTCCCGGAATGGTCCTACATCATCGACGAGATCGACGAAGACAACGCGGCGGAGCTCCGCACGGTGCTCGACTGGCGCGAGGACGGGCGGCGGGTCGAATTCCTCAATCTGAGCTTCGGCAGTTTCGGAATCATCGACGGGTACACGGAGACGGAACTTCGGAGCGTCTACGACCGGACGATCGCGACCATCGCGCAGCAGGGCGTGGAGGAGAAGACGGTCTTCGTGTGGGCGGCCGCAACGCCAACGGGCTCCAGTGCCTGCCCAACCAACCCTAATGTCTGGCCGGCAGCGTGGCCGCCGGCTCGCCGGGCTACGAGGCGGGGCTCGCGGCGCGGATCGCCGAACTCCGAGGGCACACCGTGGCGGTGGTGGCGGTGACGGAGGACGGCGGGATCGCGGAGTACTCGAACCGGTGCGGCCTGGCGGCGGAGTGGTACATCGCGGCGCCGGGGGACAATGTCAACCTGGCGTATTTCGGACCGGACGAGGAGACGGGCGAGCCGGGAACGCGGGGGACTTGGACCGGCGGCGGAACGTCCTTCGCCGCGCCGATGGTGGCCGGGGGACTGGCGGTGATGAAGCACCGGTTTCGCGGGCAGCTTTCGAGCGAGGACCTGCTCGCCCGGCTGCTGGAAACGGCGGACCGCACGGGTCGCTATTCCGACGAGAAGGTATACGGGCGCGGTCTGATGGACCTCGCCGCCGCGACGTCTCCGGTCGGGGGCGAGCGGGTGGCGACCGGGACAAGAGTGAGGGGGCTCGGCCGGACGCTGTGGAGCACGCGCCTCGGCCTCGGCAGGGCGATCGGCGACAGCCTGGAGCGGTCGCTTGCCGGCCGCGAAATTGTCGCGTTCGACAGCCTGGGCGCGCCGTTCTGGCATCGTCTGGGCGACCTGATGATCGAACCCGCGCCGTCCACGGGACATGCCCGGTTGTGCGAATTGCTGTCGGAGGAACCGATCGGAGCTCAATTCGGACGGGGCGCCCCCGGGCGATTGGAAGTGGACCACCAGGCTGACTGGCGTGACGCGCGCATCGAAGATTGATCCGGAACAGGTGCTCAGGGACATCCGCACCGCCCGCAGAGAGGGTCGCTTGCCCTACAGGTTCTCGTCCCGGCAGTTGGCGAAGGCCTGCCCAGGCCCGTCCACTGCGGAATATGCCAGCTTCCTGTACCAGCATCGCGTGGGGAACGACCATGGCAAGGTCCCCTGTTTCTGGCGGCGCGCCGACCAGAGCTATTCCCTGATCGGCGACAACTGGCAGTGACAATCGCTGGGATGGCGACCATCGATCAGCGTCTGACGGCACTTCAGACGGAGTTCCGAACCGGGCTTCGTCACTTCGCGGCCAAGGCCGATCTGAGGAGTGAGATCGCCGTTCTCGAATGTAGGCTTCGCCGCTCACATCGAGATGAGCGGCGCCGTGGTGGGCGCGATCGAACTCCTGTGGCCACAATAATCATCGCTGCTGCCCTGGCGTTCATGCTGCTTGCGGCCGCGCCAGCCGCAGCCGGGACGCTTCGCGTCGGCACGGTCGGCGACTATCCGCCCTTCAACTACATCGACGACGCCGGCGAGCTGACGGGCTTCGATATCGACATCGCCCGCGCGCTGTGCGCTCGGCTGGAGGCCCGCTGCCTGTTCCAGCGCCACCCCTGGCCGATGCTGATCCCCGAGCTTCTCGCCGGCACCTTCGATGCGATCGTCGCCTCAATGTCGATCACCGAAGAGCGCCGGCGCGTGGTTGCCTTCACGGATCGCTACTACAGCAACGTCTCCAGGTTCGTGACCAGCAAGGGCTCCGACTTCCGCCCGGACGAGCTCGCCGGCAGGATCGTCGGCGCCTTGCGCGCCACCATCGCGTCCGACTGGCTCGATGAATACGCGGCCGGCATGGCGACCATCGAGCTCTACGACAGCCAGACCGAACTGTTGCACGCGCTGGCCCGCGCGCGCGTGGACGCCGTTTTCGGCGACATGCTCGGGCTCCATGCCTGGCTCATGGGACCAATCGGCTCCGCGTTCACCTTCGTCGGCGAGGGGCTCGCGCTCGACGAGGGCATCGGGATTGCCGTGCGTCAGGGGGACGAGGATCTTCGGCTGCGGATCAACGCGGCGCTGCGCTCCATCATCGCCGACGGCACGTACCGGCGAATCAACGCGCGCTACTTTCCGTTCAGCATCTACTGAGGCTCTGGTGCGAAGCATCTTTTCTCGACCGCCGCGATCCGGGTGTCCTGCTCGACGCGGGGAACGCCAGCGCGGTGGAGGAGGCCAAGGGCATCCACTTCGAGTTCGGCGCACCGCGCATCCTCATCGGCTGCGACACGATGGCGACAGACGGCGGGCCGGTGACCGTCCCTTCACACAGCCTCAGCATGCCGATCGTGCGCGCGGGTTGCGGCATCGAGCCAGAATTCACGATCGAGGGCGAGTGCGGATCGGCGCGTAGACTGGATGCCGACCGGCGTGCCAACTTGCTGCTCTTGCATGACCCGGTGGGGTCACAGTTGGACGCCGTACGACGGTGACGACGCACCCTGGCGATTTCGTCCCCTCGGAAACGCGATGATCCGGGCACCATCCACCGCCATTTCCGAGTGATCCGGTCGCTGCCGTTGCCGGCATCCGACAGGCGTTCATCAACCGCCCCGGCCGCGCCTCACGTTGGCAGACGGAAACCCGGCGTTGCTTCGCCCTAGCGGCCTCGTCGGTGTGCACAGGGATGAGCCTGCGATTCCCGAAGTCTGGGAGGCGGGCAATTCGATCGGGCAATAGGATCGGAGAGGCGAGGGACGGGACAGGCGTGACAAAACCCGCCCCTCGCCGCCAGCGCCCCGAAGTCGGCAGCACGGCTCACGGGTAACGACGGGGCGCATCCCGGCCCCACGCATCAATGGGCAATAGCCCTGGGATCCGGGTAGAACTGACGGCAGTAGCGCCGAAACCGGCCGATGGGACCGTCGGAGCGGCACAAGCTCGGATGCGGCAGGTACTGCTTCCGGTTCCAGATCACGATGTCCTGGCGGACATCCCGCTCCTGCATGGCGACCATGAGCTTGTTCATGAGCATGGTGCGCAGCTCGACCGGCAGGAACCCCAGGCCCGCGATCGGTCGCCTGGGTTTCCGCAGGCGCTCCAGCTGCGAGACCAGTACGAAGTCGACGAGCGTGCCGTCGATCGGCGTCACGAAAACCCACATGCGGCAGTTCATGCCGATCGTGTTCTCTCGGATCTCGATGAGCGAATAGCCCAGTCCGTGGACGTGGATGGTGAGCGAAATATCGTAGACGAGACCGATCCCCGCGAAGATGTGGCGGCGCCGGCAGAATTCGTAGCGGCTGACGAGCTCCGCCCCGTCCACGACCGGGGCATCGACGGCGTTCACGTCGTCATAGAGGTGCACGTAACGCAGATGGGCCAGGTCGACCGCGTTCTCCGCCATGTCCTGGGGATGGCCGGGGAACTGGAGGGTTCGGGATTCGAGACCGCTCCACCCGTCGATCGGTGGCTCCACAGGAAGGTCCCATTGCGCTGGGCGACCGTCGATGCCCCACCACGCGAACACGAGGCCGAGATACTCGCGCGTTTCGAGGACGCTTAGCCTCGTGCCCTTGGGCGCTGGAGCGTAAGGAGTCTCGACGCAGTTGCCTGCGGCGTCGTAGGCGAAGCCGTGGAAGGGACAGATGAGGAGGCCATCGCGCACGCGGCCGCCGGCTGCCGGGCCCAGCGAGGATCCCAGGTGCGGGCAGACCGACAGCGCGACGCAGACGGCCCCCTCGTCGTTGCACCAGGCGATGACGAATTGCCCCAACCACTGCCGCTCGAGCAGGTTGCCCTGCTCGATCGCGCGTCGACTGGCGACGAAATACCAGCCTTCCGGAAACGGAGACAGCGGGGGCTCCGCTTCGCTCGCGCCGGTGGGAAATCGAACGAGCATGATGTTCCGCTTTGATCGCTGCACCGACGTCGTTGACAGGGCGCATGCGCCTTGCCCGCGGCTACGGTAGCGCGCAGCGTACGGTAGCAAAAGGCTCACGGTTTCCGGGATTGCGGCGCTGCCCGTGCCCAGTCCGGGCCCTGCCTCGTGCCTCAGGCCGTGAAACCGCTGACGGAGCTCTTGTTCGTAGCGGGTGTGACGCCAACGAGGGAGTGGACGACATCGCCGCTGCACGGGATTGTCCGCAACTTCCGGGAGAAGCGGACGCCAGCGTCTGGGCCTGGTTTCGGACGAAATTGGGCCGGCCGGCTTGCCGACGATCGCATCGCCGTTGGCGGGACCGGGCATCGCCTCGACCGTGAAGACCGGAGCAAGGTCATGGCCCGCGCGCAGCACCATCGTGCCGTACTCCGTCTCCGGCAGCGTCGCACGGCCCGTCGACGGTGTCGTCCGTTTCGCCGTTGACGAAGACGTGTCGATGGGCGTCCTCGAGATGCAGGTGGCCGTTGTCCGTCAGCGCGACGGCCTCGACGACCCGCTCACCTGCTTCCGCTGCGCAACCCTCGCCGATCGAAATCAGGTCCGATCCTCAAACGCCATCGACGCTTCCGAGAGGTCCGGCGGAAACCGGCCCATGGGCACCTTTCGGGACCGGACCTCGATGGATCGCATTCTCTTCGCCGTCTTTACTCACCAAGACAGCTGGCAGGGGAACCGTTACCCATTCCCGCCGACAAGCAACTCATGACGTTGCGAGCATTGCATCCGGTGGCCAACATGGGAACTTCGCCTCCGATTCCGGACACCGTCCATGTCGCTGAAGAAGCAAGTCGAGAATCGCAACTCGCCGCTTGGCGAGTTCTTGAGACAGGAATTTGCGGCCGGCAGAAACTGCCGCCTGCTGGCCGAGATCAACGGACATCTGAACAGCCATCCTGCGATTTGCCGTCTTGAGAGCGGCTCGCCGTCACGGGTCCATGGACTGATCGGCCACGCCGTCGATTACCGTATCCGGTATCACTTCGCGATCACGCCGTCCTCGGAGTTCACCGTGGCGCGGAACGGTGCCTGGGCGGTCACGCGGATCGACGATCTCGTCGACTTGGCGCGATCCGATCCGTCCAGGTTCTCCGATTATGCGATCACGCGGCTTGGCTATGCCCCGGACGGTGACGAGGACTGGCAACACTTCTCGGACAATGAAATCGAAGATGGCTACTATACGGTCTGGATCAGACCCGGCGCCGGGCGGGAGAGTTTGGCATCGCTGTCGCGCGCCTGGTTTGGCGCGATTCATCACGGCCACGCCGCAACGAAACTGCCGCTCGATTGCACCCTTGAGTTTTTCGATCTCGTGGACCGGACGGTCGGGTCGGTCGCGGCGCATCGCCGCAGGCCCACTGCCGCAGAAGAATGCCGCCTTGCCCGCCTCTGCCTGGTTCTTGCAATTTTCGAATCGGTCGGGCGAAGCGGACGGGGATGGCCGTCGGAATTCCTGGAAGGCAGAGACGTCACCGATCCCGAGGGTCTGCTGAAGGCGATCCCCCGGGCGTGGGTCGAGGATGTCGCGGACCTGGCCACAGCGTTCAGGCACCGCCATGCCGACTGGCAGGGAATGCCGGCCACCTTGAATCCGGTGTTCGCAGGCGCCCCGGATGTGGGTGGAGCCGATGGCGACCTGATCGTCGACGGCTGCCTCTGGGATATCAAGACCACGATCCAGAGAGCCCAGGGGAAATGGCTGCTTCAGCTGCTCGGTTACGCCTTTCTGGACTACGATGACGAATACGCCATCGGTCACGCGGGGTTTCTGTTTCCCCGGCAGGGCGCATGCGTTCGCTGGGCGCTTCCGGTACTGCTGCATGAGCTTTCAGGACGGAGGGACGTCTCCATCGCGGGCTTGCGTCATGAGCTCCGGCGCAAGCTTCGTTCCGATGCATCGAAGCCGGCATGAGAAGCGCCGCCGCGCACCGTGCTCGTCTGGTCCCGAACCGCTTGGGCAGGATGCGGCTGAACGAAGAAGACATCGCGGCAATGTCCGGCGACCGAGGACGAGTTGCTGAGCGGTGACGGTGCGGGTAACCGGCCTCGACCATGAAGAGGGCCAGCCGGGCGGAGCCCGCGAAGTTCGCCGCGCCGGACTTCGCCGGTCCACCGTCACGGATGCCTGCGCTTCCCGGACCAGCGTCTCCGCGAAGTCGAGCGTCGCGCAGCCCGCTACGGCGATGCGAGCATAGGCGATCGATATCCCGGGCCCTGGCGGAGCCGGGTTCCGGAGATTTGCCCGCAGCCATTTGAGGCCGCCGTTGCCTTCGGGCGGATACGCGCCGCCGGCAAGCACGTCGCTGGCCCTGGCTGGCACCGCGAGCCGAAAACATCCGGTTCAACATGACCTATCCCGGCACGCGGTGACTAAGTGCCGTGCCCGCCCGCTCACAGGCCGTACACGCGTTGCGCGTTACCGCCGAGGAACAGCGCCCGGGTCTCCTGGGACAACCCCAGATCGTCGAGGCCGTCGAGCGCCTTCGCCGGCGCGATCATCGGATAGTTGGAGCCGAACAACACCCTGCGGGCGCCGGTGCCCCGGAGCCAGTCGACGAGCTGCCGGGGATAGCGCCTGACCGTCCAGGCCGAGGTGTCGATGTAGACGTTAACGTGCTTGGTGGCGACGGCAACCGCCTCGTCCGTCCACGGATAGCCGATGTGGCCGGCGACGATGACGAGCTCGGGAAAGTCGAGAGCGACCCGGTCGAGATAGATCGGCCTGCCAACCTCTGATCCCATCAGCGGCCCGGTGTGGCCGATCTGGGTGCAGAACGGCACGTCGAGATCGCAGCAGGCGGTGTAGACGGGGTAGAAGAGGCGGTCCGTGGGCGGAAGCTCCCACAACCAGGGCAGCACGCGGATGCCCTTGAAGCCGAGCTCCTCGACGCAGCGCCTGATTTCTGCGACCGCCCGCATCGGCCGGGAGATGTCTACCGAGCCGATGCCGACGAGCCGGTCCGGATACTCACCGACGAACCCGGCAACCTCGTCGTTGGAGATCATGACGTTGCGCGGCGCCACCCAGGCAGAGATCAGCGCCTTGGCGACGCCGGCTTCGTCCATCGCCCGGATCGTCGCCGCCACGGGCAGCTCCTCGGTCGGCGCCTCCTTGCGGCTCCAACGCCGCAGGGAGTCGAAGATGTGATCCTGCGCATGCCTCAGGGTGGGGTGCTGCGCCCAAGCGTCGATTATCATCTTCGGACTCCGCAACTGATTGCTTGCGTGTAAAGCCTTCCGGGCGGGGCGGGCAAGCCCGCATCACGCCTCGTCGGGCTCCGGCATGCGGTATCCGAGGCCCCGTTCTCCGAGGATGTATCTGGGGTTGCGGGCGTCGTCTCCGAGCTTGCGGCGGAGCTTCGTGACGGCGCTCCTGACCGCCTGCGGGTCGCCCTTTCCCGGACCCCAGACCCGGCGCTGGAGCGCCTCGTAGGTGGTCGCGCCGCCGGCGTCGAGCGCGAGCGCGTGCAGCAGCTTGTACTCGGTCGCGGTGAGCCGCAGCGGGCGGCCGGCCAGCGTCACCCGGCGCTTCGCGCGGTCGATCTCCAGCTCGCCGATGCGGAACGGCCCCGGCGCGGTGCGCCGGCGCAGCGCAAGCGCGGTCCGCGCCGCGAGCTCCGCCGGCGAGTAGGGCTTGACGACGTAGTCCGTCGCGCCCGCCTCCAGGGCGCGCGCGATGGTGTCGCCGCCGCCATAGGCCGAGACGAAGATCACCGGCAGGTCGGCGAGCGCCGGCAGGGTGCGCATCAGCTCGATGCCGTCCACCCCCGGCAGCACGAGGTCGAGCACGACCAGGGCGGGCCGCTTCGTCTCGACCAGGCGCGGGATCTCGCCCGGCACGGCGGTGGCTGTGGGGGCGTAGCCCGCCGCGGCCAGCGCGTCGCGCGCCCGGCGCAGCGCGTGCGGATCGTCGTCCACCACCAGCACCGGCGTCTTCTCCCCGCCGTCGCGCGCCGGCACGGCGGAGACGGGCGCGGCAGGGGCCTCCTCCGCCGCGGGCAGGGTGAAGAC
>JAPPHR010000155.1 GCA_028820995.1 Rhodospirillales bacterium | reverse complement strand
GCGCCGCCTTGCCGATGCCGAACATGTAGAGCACCAGCAGCACGGCGGCGGTCCGTTCGCTCACGGCGCCCGCGAGGATGCCGCCCATCCGGAAGTCGAGCGTCCCTGCCTCGACCCAGGTCCAGAGGATCGCGAAGAGCTGCAGCAGGATCGAGGTGGAGAGCAGGATGCCGAGGTAGGTCCGGCCTGCGCGCCGCGCCTCCTCGGTGCCGCTGTGGGTCACCAGCGGATAGGTGGAGAGCGTCAGCGCCTCGTAGAAGAGGAAGAGCGTGAACATGTTGCCGGCGAAGGCGACGCCGATGGCGCTGGCGAGCGCGGCCGCGAAGCAGACGTAGTAGCGGGTGCGGTGGCCCTCGTCGTTGGCGCGGACGTAGCCGATGGAATAGACGGTCGTCGCGATCCAGAGGAAGGACGCGATCAGCGCGAACAGCATGCCGAGCGGCTCGAGCGTGAACGCGACGGGCAGCCCCGGCACGATGTCGAAGAGCGCGACGCGTGGCGTCCCGCCCGCCGCCACCGCCGGCGCCAGCGAGAGGACGAGGCCGAAGAGCGCCACCGCGGTGACGACGGAGACCGCCTCCTGCAGCAGGGGCCTGCGCGCCGTCGCCCAGATGAGGAACGCGCCCGCGATCGGCACCGCCAGCGCCGCGAGTATCTGCGCCGCGTGGCTCATGGCGCACCGCCCAGCAGCGCCGCCGCCGCGCGCTCGGCGATGCCGACGGTGAGATCGGTGTGGAGGCCGAAGTAGATGGAGCCCGCGATCATCGCCCAGGTCGAGAGCTGCATGGCCCAGGGCGCCTCGCGCACCGGCTCGGCGTCCGGCGGGGCCGCGCGGAAGTAGGCGGCCTCGATCACGCGGCCCACGTAGGCGAGCGCGATCAGCGATCCCGCCAGCACGAAGAGCGCCACCGGCCAGAGCCCCTCCTCGAACGCGGCCTGCACCAGGTACCACTTGCTCACGAACCCCGCCGTGATGGGGACGCCGACCAGGCCGAGCCCGCCGATCACCACCGCCGCCATGGTGAACGGCATGCGCCGGCCGAGGCCGTGCAGCGCGCTGAGGTCGGTCGCGCCGAGCCGGCAGGCGATGGCGCCGGCGGCGAGGAAGAGCCCGCCCTTCATCAGCGCGTGGTTGAAGACGTGGACCAGCGCGCCGGTCACGCCCGTCACCGAGGCGAGCCCGATGCCGACGCCGAGGTAGCCGATCTGGCCCACGCTGGAGAACGCCAGCAGGCGTTTCAGGTCGGTCTGGAAGACGGCGACGAGCGAGCCCGCGAGCACGGCAATGAGCGAGAGCGCCAGAAGAATCTCCGTGAGCGGCAGGGTCTCGAAGGCGAAGTGAATGCCGAACACGGTGAAGACGAAGCGTAGCAGCATGTAGGCGCCGACCTTGGTCGCGGTCGCCGCGAGGAACGCGCTCACCATCGAGGGCGCGTAGGCATAGGCGTTGGGCAGCCAGACGTGGAAGGGGAAGAGCGCGAGCTTGATCAGCACGCCAACGGTGATGAAGGCGAAGGCGGCGAGGACCGCCGGCGTCTCGCCCAGCGCCGGCACGCGCACGGCCAGATCCGCGATGTTGAGGGTGCCGGTCTTGGCATAGAGGAATCCCACCCCGATCAGGATCAGCGAGGCGCCGATGGTGCCGACGATGAGGTACTGGTAGGAGGCCGTGAGCGCCCGCCGGCGCTGCCCCTGCGCGATCAGCACGTAGCTCGCGAGCGACGAGATTTCGAGAAAGACGTAGATGTTGAAGACGTCGCCCGTCGCGGTGATGCCGAGCAGGCCGGTGAGCGCCAGCAGGAAGATGGCGTAGAAGAGATGCTGACGCCCGGGCCGGACCTCGCGCTCCACGGTCTCGCGCGCATACGGCATCATCAGCGCGGCGGTGCCGGCGAGGATCAGCAGGACGAAGGCGTTGACGCCATCCAGCCGGTACTCGATGCCGATGGGCGGCACCCAGCCGCCCAGGCGATAGGAGATCGTGCCGCCGCTCATCACCTGGTCGAGCAGCAGGGCCGCGATGGCGAGCAGCCCCCAGCAGACCACGGTGGTGAAGGCCCAGGCGTAGTTGCCGCGCCGCAGCAGCACGCAGACCGGCGCCGCGATCAGCGGCACCGCCACCTGGAGCACCGGCAGATGAGTCGCGATCATCGCCGATCCTGCTCGTCGATCTCGTCCTCTTCGACGGTCCCGTAGTCGCGCTTGATCGCCACGGTGAGCGCGAGCCCGACCGCGAGAGTCGAGACGGCCACGACGATCGCGGTCAGGATCAGCACGTGGGGCAGCGGGTTGGAGTAGACCCCGTAGGCGGCATCGATGATCGGCGCGGTGCCGCCCTCGACCTTCCCCGCCGTGATGTAGACGAGGAAGATCGCGGACTGGAACATGCCGAGCCCGATCAGCTTCTTGATGAGGTTGGAGGGCGCAATGACGGCGTAAAGCCCGATCATCGCCAGGACGATCGCGGCCCAGTAGTTGGCGTGGGTGAGGGCCTCCACCTCAGCGCCACTCGGCCAGGACGGAGAAGATGATCGTCATGACGGCAGCCACCGCGATGCCGACGCCGATCTCGATGATGATGATGCCGACGTGGTTGCCGTGCGTGGCGTCGGCCGACAGCGCGCCGTATTCGAGGAAGGCGCCGCCGCCGATCATGCTGGCGACGCCCACGCCCGCATAGAGCAGCACGCCCAGGCAGGCGATTACCACCAGGAGGCGCGGCGGCGCCACGGCGCGCACCGCCGCCGTCCCGAAGACGAGGCCGTAGAGGACGAGTCCGGCCGCGAAGATGACGCCGGCCTGAAACCCGCCGCCCGGCCCATAGTCGCCGTGCATCTGCACGTAGAGGGCGAACAGCAGGATCGGCGGGATCAGCAGCTTCGAGATGACGCGCAGGACGAGGTGCTCCGTCATGAGCGGTCCCCCGTGTCGTCGTCATCGCTCTCGCCGGCGCGGCGGCGGCGGCTCGCCACGCCCAGCATCAGCAGCACGCCGATGCCGGCGGTGAAGATCACCGTGACCTCGCCCAAGGTGTCGAAGCCCCGGTAGGAGGCCAGCACCGCCGTGACGATGTTGGGCACGCCGGTCTCCGCCTCACCCTGCTCCAGATAATGCGGCGCGACGTGCTGCTGTGCCGGGGCCTGCGGATCGCCGAAGGCCGGCAGGTCGAGCGTGCCGAAAATCATCAGTCCGCCGACGGCGAGCGAGGCCAGGATCGGGAGCCACGGCCTGCGGTGGGCGATCTTCTCGTGCCGGCCGGTGGCGGCGATGGCGAGCAGCATGAACACGGTGGTGACGCCTGCGCCGACGGCGGCCTCGGTAAAGGCCACGTCGACCGCGTCGAGCACCACCCAGAGCGCGGCCATGATCAGGCTGTAGATGCCGAGCACGAGCGCCGCCGCCAGCAGGTTGCGCAGCGTGACCACGACGAGCGCCGCTGCGACCAGCAGGACCAGGAGCAGGATATCGACGTAGATGTCTATGGCGCGGGGTCCTTGGGCTTGCGGGTCCACGGCCGGATCCCGTCGAGCAGCGCCGCATGGGCCAGCGCGTGCGACGCGGTGGGCGCGGTGAACACCAGGAACACGAAGATCAGCACGAGCTTGAGCGCATTCAGCGAGAGGCCGGCCTGGAACATGAAGCCGAGCAGGATGAAGCCCGCGCCGGCAGTGTCGGCGACGCTTGCGGCATGGAGCCGCGTGAAGACGTCCGGCATGCGGACCAGCCCGAGGCCGCCCACCAGGATGAACGCCGCGCCGATGCCGATGCTGATCCAGCTCAGGATGTCGACGATCACGGCGCGCCCTCCGCACCCTCGGCGCTCTCCGCCTCTTCCGCGTCACGCGCGCGCCTGCGCTTGATGTAGCGCAGCACCGCGATGGTGCCGATGAAGTTGATCAGCGCGTAGACCAGCGCGATGTCGAGGAACTCCGGCCGTCCCATGAGGAAGCCCACGGCCGCGATCAGCAGCACGGTCATGGTCCCGATCGCGTTCACGGCGACCACGCGGTCGTACACCGTGGGCCCCAGGTAGGCGCGGATCAGCGCGAGGAAGACGGTCGCCACGAGCGCGGCGACGGCGGCAAGCGCCATCATTCTTCGCCCTCCACCGCCGTGACGCGCCGGTCCATGCCGCCCTCCTTCAGCTCGTCCATGCCGCGCCGGGTGAGGGCGTGGACCTCGATTCCGTCGGCCGTCACATTCGTCGACAGCGTGCCGGGCGTGAGCGTGATCGAGTTGGCGTAGATCACCTTGCCAAGGTCCGACTTCTGGCTCGACGGCAGGGTCTCCAGCACGGGGTCGATGCGCAGGCGGGGCGATAGCACGATGCGGGTGACCGTCAGCGCCGAGAGCAGGATCTGGATCGTCAGCCAGCTCCAGTAGAGCGGGATGCGGTAGCCGAGGTGGATGGGGTGCCCCTCGTGGTCCACCACGTCCATGCGCAGCGCCACCGCCACCGCGAACGCCGTGCAGGCGGCGCCGATCGCGAGCAGAAAGGGCGTGTAGTGACCGGACAATGCGAGCCAGAGCCCGTAAAGCCCGACGAAGAGGCTGAGCGCGTGACGCACGCGAATCCCTCGTGCGGAGCCGGAAGCGCCCGGATTATGCCCCTAGCGCCGCGGCCCGCAACAAGGAATGGCCGATTTCAACAGCTGCGCGGGAGAACCGGCGAGTGCGGCAACACTTCGCCCCTACTCGTCCGCCTTGTTGTAGTCCCAGGTCAGCCAGTCCTGCGGGGTGATGGTCACGATGGTCCGGCCCTCGGCCATGACCGGCTCGGCGTACTTCTCCGCGTCCTCCGGCCCCAGCGCCTTCTTCAGCACCGCGACGGTGACCTCGCGAACCAGCGCGTCGTCCTGGGAGAGGCTGGCGTTGCCCCGGCACATGATCGCCCACGCGCCCGCCCCGAGGCCCTGGGCGCTCTCGTCCACGCGGGGGTCGCGGTCGATCAGGATCGAGACCCGCGGGTCCCGCGCCAGGTTCTTGAGGTGGATGCGGCCTGCGCCGAGGGTGAGCCGGAACGCCTCGCCGTTCCAGTCGAACCAGATCGGCGTGAGATGGATCATCCCGTCCTCGCGGTAGCTCGCGAGCCGCGCCAGCGTGCCGGCCGCCAATCGCTCGTCGATCTCTTCCTTGGAAAGCGCGTTCTCAGGCGTTGCAGTGGTCTTCGAGCTCATGGTGTCTCCCGCTGTCGCATGTTGCAGGCGGGCGGGCGCCCGGCCGCGAATCGGCGGCGATGATAGCGGCGGGCCGGATCGGCCGAAAGACGCCGCGCGCCTTGCCGGGTGGGGGGCGATAGGCGAGGCTCGCGCGCGGCCACTGGTGCAAGTAAGGAGAGGTGGAGGCATGGCATCGCCGCCGGAACGCCCGCGCACGGACTACGGCAGCGCCGGGGTCGACGCCGATGCCGTCGAGGCGGGGCTGGCCGGGCTGGTGCGCCATATCCGCACCACGTGGCCCGATGGCGGCAGCGGCCTCGGCGCCATCAAGGGCAGATCGGGCTATTTCGCGAGCGTCGTCGACTTCGGCGGCATGGGCGTGGCGATCTGCACCGATGGAATCGGCACCAAGGCGCTCATCGCCCAGATGACCGGCCGCTACGGCACCGTCGGCATCGACTGCGTGGCGATGAACGTGAACGACCTCGTCTGCGTCGGCGCGCGCCCGGTCACGCTCGTGGACTACATCGCCGTCGAGCGCGCGGAGCCGGCGATGCTGGAAGCGCTCGGCGCAGGGCTCGCCGAGGGCGCGCGGCTCGCCGGCGTCTCCATCTCCGGCGGCGAGATCGCCGAGATGCGGGATGTGATCAAAGGCGCCGTCTCCGGCAAGGGGTTCGATCTGGCGGGCACGGCGGTCGGCCTGGTCGATCTCGACGCCGTGAACGTGGGGGCCGCGGTGCGGCCGGGCGACAGCATCGTCGGCATCGCCAGCAGCGGCGTCCACAGCAACGGGCTTACCCTGGCACGGCGGGTCTTCTTCGAGACCGCGGGACTCACCGTCGACGACCGGCTCGACGATCTCGGCGAGACCGTGGGCGAGGCGCTGCTCCGCCCCACCCACATCTATGTCCGCGAAGCCCTGGACCTGCTGGCGAGCGAGGTGCCGGTGCACGCGCTCGCGCACATCACCGGCGACGGCTTCCTCAACCTGACGCGGATCGAGGCGCGGGTGGGCATGCGGCTCGACGCGCTGCTCGCGCCGCCGCCGGTCTTCACGGTGCTTCAGCGCTTGGGCGGGATCGAGGACGCCGAGATGCACCGCGTCTTCAATATGGGCGTCGGCTTCTGCGTCGTCGTGCCGCCCGAGCACGAGGCCGGCGCCACCGCCATCCTCGGCGCGCACGGCAAGGTCTGCCAGCGCGTCGGAACGGTGGTGGACGACGCGGAGCAACGCGTGTGGATCGAGCAGGCCGGGCTGGTCGGCCGCCCCGGCCAGGGTTTCGCGAGGGAGGGCGCCACGCCCTAGCCCGGACCATGGTGCGGTGCACGGCATGCTCAGCCTGCGCCAGTATGCAGACTATGCGAGGCGAAAGAGAAAACACCCCCACCTCACCCCGGCCCTCTCCTCCCCCGAGGGGAGGAGAGGGAGAGAAAGCGGGCGCCGGCGGGATTCCCCGCGCTCGGCGGTTGGGATGCACGAGGCTCCATCCCACAAGAATCCCACTTATCCCACTTAATCCCGCTTAATCCCGGCGAATCCCGCCAGAAAATCTAATGGTGTCCCATTCCAACGTGTTCTTCGGTCTGCCTGGCGCATCGAGCCTCCGAGTGCCTCGGTGAGGCTCGTGCCCTGGTGTCCGGTTCGAGAAGCTCCTATTCATCTGCACTGCATCCCCCCAACTCGTCATGGCCGGACTTGTTCCGGCCATCCACGTGTTTTTTGGTGCGGCAGGGTCAAAGAACGTGGATGCCCGCAACAAGTGCGGGCATGACGACGTGAGAGAAAGGCGCGGTCGGAGAGATCGCTCACCGGCCCGGCCGTGTAATCACTAAACTCAGAAACAAGACCCTAGTCGTGGGCGAAGATGTCGAGCTCGGGCCAGCCTTCGAGATCGAGGCGGGCGCGGTGGGGCAGGAAGTCGAAGCAGGCCTGGGCGAGCGCGGTCCGCCCTTCGCGGGCGAGCATCGTGTCGAGCTTCTCCTTCAGAGCGTGCAGGTGGAGCACGTCGTTGGCGGCGTACTCCAGCTGGCTCGAGGAGAGCGCGTCCGCCCCCCAGTCGGACGACTGCTGCTGCTTGGATATCTCGACTCCGAGCAGGTCGCGGCAGAGGTCCTTGAGGCCGTGGCGGTCGGTGAACGTGCGGGAGAGGCGCGACGCGATCTTCGTGCAATAGACCGGCCCGCAGCGGACGCCGAGCGCGTGCTCCAGCACCGCGATATCGAAGCGGGCGAAGTGGAAGATCTTGAGCACCGTCTCGTCGGTCAGCAGCGCCGCGAGGCACGGTGCGTCGACGGGCGCGCCGGGCGGGAGCTGCACCAGGTGGCAATCGCCGTCGCCGCGCGAGAGCTGCACCAGGCAGAGCCGGTCGCGATGGGGATTGAGGCCCATGGTCTCGGTGTCGATGGCCACCGCATCGCCGAAGGTGAGCCCCGGCGGCAGGTCGCCGCGATGCACGTGTTGCGCCATGGCCTGCTGCCTAGCCCGGAACTCTCACCAGGGTCAACGCCTGCGCGACGCAGGCCGTGACAATGACGACAAATCCGGGCAAATAGTCGGGGCGCATCGACGGCAGGGCTGAGCGAGCGGAGGCGTCTTGCGAATCGTCACGATCTTCGGCGGGACCGGGTTCCTCGGGCGCCACATCGTCCAGCGGCTGGCGCAGGAGGGCTACGGCATCCGCGTGGCCACCCGACGGCCGGAGCTCGCCGGATTCCTGCGCCCCTGCGGCGATGTCGGCCAGGTCGTTCCGGTACAGGCCAACGTGCGGGACGAGGCCTCCATCCGCCGCGCCGTGGCCGGCGCAGATGCCGTCATCAATCTCACCGGCATCCTCTACGAGCGCGGCCGGCAGTCCTTCTACGCCGTCCACGTCGCATCGGCCGACCGCATCGCTCAGGCCGCGGCGGATGCCGGGGCCTCGCATCTGCTCCACGTCTCGGCGATCGGCGCCGATGCGGCCTCGCCGTCTGAATACGCGCGCTCCAAGGCAGCGGGCGAAGCCGCCGTCAGGGAGGCGTTCCCCACTGCCACCATCTTCCGGCCGAGCCTCGTGTTCGGGCCGGAGGACGACTTCTTCAACCGCTTCGCGTCCATGGTGCGGCTGGTCCCGGTGCTGCCGGTGTTCTTCGACGGGATGCCGAAGATGAAGCTGGACGGGCTCTTCCTCACGCCGGAGTTCGTGGCGGGCACGACGCGGTTCCAGCCGGTCTTCGTCGGCGACATCGCCGAAGCGGCCCACCGGGCGCTGACCGGCGAGGCGGCGCAGGGCAAGACCTACGAGCTGGGCGGCCCCTCGGTCTACAGCTATGCCGAACTGATGGCGCTGGTGGCGGACGAGGCCGGGCGCAAGGCGTTGTTGGCGCCGGTGCCGTTCTTCGCCGCGGCAGTGATGGCCAAGTTCCTGCAGTTCGCCCCGGTGCCGCCGCTCACGCCGGACCAGGTGATACTGCTGCGGATCGACAACGTCGTCTCGTCGGACGCGCCGGGCCTTACGGACCTCGGCGTCACGGCAACGGCGGCGGAGCTCATCCTGCCGACATATCTGCGGGATCATCGCCGCGGCAGCAGCCAATCGGCGCCGGTGGCCGACTCCTGACCTGCGCCCGGCCGGCGCGCGTCCCTCAAACCAGGTCGTACAACCAGACCAGCACCGCGCCGCCCAGCAGCAGGCGGTAGATGACGAACGGCGTGAAGCTCATTCGCCGCAGCAGGGCGAGCAGCACCGCGATCGCGAACAGCGCCACCACGAACGAGAGCGCCGCAGCCAGCGCCGCGTTCGCGGTGAGGACGGGGTCGCCCCGGTTCCAGACCTCATAGCCGGCCACGGCACCGCTCGCCCCGATGACCGGGATCGACATGAGCATCGAGAATCGCGCCGCCTCCGGCCGCTCGTAGCCGAGCCAGCGGGCGGCGGTCATGGTGACGCCCGAGCGGCTGGCGCCGGGAATGAGAGCAAGCACCTGGAAGAGGCCGATCAAGAAGGCGTGGCCCAGCGTCATGTGTTCCACACGCCGGACGGTGAGCCCGATGCGATCGAAGGCGTAGAGCAGGATGCCGAAGCCGATCGTCGCCCAGGCGACCACCTCCGGGTCGCGCAGCACCGCGTATCCCATCACGTAGAGCAGGCCGCCGGCGACGATCACCGGAACGGAGGAGAGGACCACGTAGAAGCCGAGCGCCCGGCCCAGCTGGCGGTCGCGCCTGCGCCAGTGCCCGCCGACCCAGCCGAGCAGGATCCGCCAGAGATCGGGCGAGAAGTAGAACAGCACCGCCGCCAGCGTGCCGACATGGACCGCCACGTCCATGACCAGCCCCTGGTCCTCCCAACCTGTGACGAGCGGCACCAGCACGAGATGCCCGGACGAGCTCACCGGCAAGAACTCGGTGATGCCCTGGATGATCGTGAGGACGGCGATATGGAGGAAGGGCACGGGCGCGCTGCCGACTCGAAGGCGACCGATTCGCCGCCGCCGCGCTTATACCACCGCCGCGCCAGTGTGACACAAAATACGATGCGGATGCATAGTCGCAGTCCGGTCCTAATTTGGGCGCTGAGCGTGGTTCAATACGCTTGCCGCGAATGCCGACTCGGCACCGCCGGCGCCTTTCGGGCAGACATACTGTCCTATTGATGCCGAATTGCGTGGCGCGCATGAGGACTTGCGGTTATACTGGGAGCAATCGGAGGCGGAGGGTCCGCGGCAGCCCGGCACCCGCAACGAGACACCAGGGAGAGAGAGCGCGTGGGCACAGAGATGCTCAAGTTCGTGACGCTCGAGCAGCAGCATCCGGACAAGCGCGCGCCGGCGCTGCGCCGCCGCGACTGGGGAGAGGTCTACGACGACTTCCGCCCCGAGGCGGCAGCCGACCAGGCCGCGCGGTGCTCCCAGTGCGGGGTGCCGTTCTGTCAGATTCACTGTCCGGTCTCGAACAACATTCCGGACTGGCTGATGCTGACGGCCGAGGGGCGGCTGGAAGAGGCCTACGAGATTTCCTCGGCCACCAACAACATGCCGGAGATCTGCGGCCGCATCTGCCCGCAGGACCGCCTCTGCGAAGGCAACTGCGTGATCGAGAAGGGCTTCGAGTCGGTCACCATCGGCGCGGTGGAGCGCTACATCACCGACACCGCGTTCCGCAACGGCTGGGTCAAGCCGCCCGAGCCCAGGGCCGAGCGACCACAGTCCGTCGGCATCATCGGCGCAGGTCCGGGCGGGATGACGGCCGCCGAGGAGCTGCGCCGCCTCGGCTATCAGGTCCACATCTACGACCGCTACGACCGGGTCGGCGGCCTGCTGATCTACGGCATTCCCAACTTCAAGCTGGAGAAATCCATCGTCCGGCGCCGCGCCGACCTGCTCATCGAAGGCGGCGTGCAGATGCACCTCAACGTGGAGGTCGGGCGCGACTGCTCGCTGGCCGAGCTGCGCGCGCGGCACGATGCGCTGGTGGTCGCGACCGGCGCCTACAAGGCGCGCGACATGTCCGTGCCGGGGATCGGTCTCGGCAACATCTTCCAGGCGATGGACTACCTCACCGCGAGCAACCGCAAGGGGCTGGGCGACGACGTGCCGACCTTCGACGACGGCACGCTCGACGCGCACGGCAGGGACGTCGTCGTGGTCGGCGGCGGCGACACGGCGATGGACTGCGTGCGCACGGCGGTGCGCCAGGGCGCGCGCTCGGTCCGCTGCCTCTACCGGCGCGACCGCGCAAACATGCCGGGCTCGATGCAGGAGGTCACGCACGCCGAGGAGGAGGGCGTCGAGTTCGTCTGGCTGTCCTCGCCCGAGGCCGTGCTGGGCGATACCCTCGTGGAGGGGGTGCGCGCGGTGCGCATCCACCTCGGCGTCGCCGATGCGAGCGGCCGCCAGACCCCCCAGCCGATCCCGGGCTCGAGCTACTCCGTCGACGCCGATCTGCTCATCAAGGCGCTCGGCTTCGACCCCGAGGACCTGCCGGCCCTGTTCGACGAGCCCGCGCTCGAGACGACCCGCTGGGGCACGCTGCTCATCGACTGGCGCACCATGATGACGAGCCTCGACGGCGTCTTCGCCATCGGCGACATCGTGCGCGGCGCCTCCCTGGTCGTCTGGGCGATCAAGGACGGTCGCGACGCAGCAGCCTCCATTCACCGCTATATCCGGACGAAGGCGGACGAAGGCGCCGCCGCGAGGAAGGCCGCCGCATGAGCGATCCCGAGCAAGCTCCGCTCGCCGAAGTCACCGGGCTCGGCGGCGGCCTGTACGATCCCGCTTTCGAACACGATTCCTGCGGGGTCGGCCTCATCGCCTCGCTCGACGGCGCGCCGCGCCGCGACGTGGTCGAGGCCGGTATCGCGGCGCTCAAGGCGGTGTGGCACCGGGGCGCGGTCGATGCCGACGGCAAGACCGGCGACGGCGCCGGCATTCACGTCGAGATCCCGCAGGACTTCTTCAGGGAGCACGTGGAGGCGACCGGCCAGGGAACCAGGGGCGAGCGGCTCGCCGTCGGCATGGTGTTCCTGCCCAAGACCGATCTCGGCGCGCAGGACCTTTGCCGGAGCATCGTCGAGACGGAGATTCTCCGCTTCGGCCACGGCATCCAGGGCTGGCGCCAGGTGCCGATCGATTCCTCGGTGATCGGAGAGAAGGCGAACGCGAGCCGGCCGGAGATCGAGCAGGTCATGGTCGCCAACGAGCGCGGCGTCGACGACGACCAGTTCGAGATCGACCTCTACATCATCCGCCGGCGCATCGAGAAGCAGGTGCTCGACCACCACATCACCGGCTTCTACATCTGCTCGCTCTCGTCACGCTCGCTCATCTACAAGGGGATGTTCCTGGCCGAGCAGTGCGCGGCGTTCTATCCGGACCTGCTGGACGAGCGCTTCGTGTCGCGCTTCGCGATCTTCCACCAGCGCTATTCCACCAACACCTTCCCCACCTGGCGCCTGGCGCAGCCCTTCCGCATGCTCGCCCACAACGGCGAGATCAACACGGTCCGCGGCAACAAGAACTGGATGGCAAGCCACGAGACGCGCGCCGCGAGCGACGTCTTCGGCTCTCACAACAACGAGCTCTTCCCGCTGATCGAGCCGGACGCCTCGGACTCGATGGCGCTCGACGCGGTGCTCGAAGGCGTGGTGCGGGCCGGGCGCTCGGTGCCGGCGGCCTACAGTCTGCTCATCCCGGACGCCTGGTCCAAGAAGCAGGACATGCCGGCCCACCACCGTGCGTTCTACAACTTCTGCAACTGCGTGATGGAGCCCTGGGACGGCCCGGCGGCGGTCGCCGCGACCGATGGCGCCTGGATCCTGGCCGGCATGGACCGGAACGGGCTGCGCCCGATGCGCTACAGCGTCACCGCCGCCGGCATGCTCGTGGTCGGCTCGGAAGCCGGCATGGTCCCGATCGCGCCAGAGCACATCGTCGAGAGCGGCCGGCTCGGCCCCGGACAGATGATCGCCGTCGATCTTGCCGAAGGCCGCCTCTACCACGACCGCGAGATCAAGGACGAGCTTGCCGACGCCAAGCCCTACGCGACGTGGGTCGGCGACGTGGTGGACGGCAGCGCCCTCGTCGGCGGCAGGACGGAGCCCCGCATGTTCTCGCGCGACGAGCTGCGCCGGCGCCAGCGCATGGTGGGCTACTCCATGGAGGAGCTCGAGCTGCTTCTCCATCCCATGGTGGAGGACGGCAAGGAGCCGACCGGCTCGATGGGCGACGATACGCCGCTCGCCGTGCTCTCCGGCCAGTACCGGGGCCTGCACTACTACTTCCGCCAGATGTTCGCGCAGGTGACCAACCCGCCAATCGATTCCCTGCGCGAATACAGCGTCATGAGCCTGCTCACCCGGCTCGGCAGCATGGGTAACATCTTTGCCGACGAGCCCGAGCAGACCGCGTTCCTCCAGCTCGATTCGCCGGTTCTCATCAACGGCGAGTTCACGGGCCTGATCGAATATCTCGACGACAAGGCGGTGTGGATCGACTGCACCTTCGATGCCTCACCGGGCCGCGAGGGACTCACCGAGGCGATCGAGCAGATTCGCGGGCAGGCGGAGGAAGCAGTGCGCGGCGGCGCCACCCACCTCATCCTCACCGACGAGCATGTCTCGGAGGAGCGCGCGCCGATCCCCATGATCCTGGCGGCCGGCGGCGTGCACAGCCACCTGGTGCGCCAGCGGCTCAGGACCTTCACCTCGATCAATGTGCGTACCGCCGAGTGCCTGGACGTGCACTACTTCGCCGTCCTCATCGGAGTCGGCACGACCACGATCAACCCCTATCTCGCGCTCGAAAGCCTGGCCGACAGGCAGGAGCGCGGGCTCTTCGGCAATCGCAGCCTGGAAGAGTGCGAGGAGCGTTACCGCAGCGCCGTCGACGCCGGGCTCCTCAAGGTCATGTCCAAGATGGGCATCTCGGTGCTGAGCTCGTACCGCAGCGGTTACAACTTCGAGGCCGTGGGCTTGAGCCGGGCGCTGGTCGCCGACTTCTTCCCCGGCATGACGGCGCGCCTCTCCGGCATCGGGCTGAGCGGCATCAAGCGCCGCGTGCTGTACCAGCACCGCAAGGCCTTCGAGGAAAGCCCGGTCGTGCTGCCGGTGGGCGGCCTCCTCAAGTACCGCCGCTCGGGCGAGGTGCATGCCTTCGACGGGCCGCTCATCCACATGCTCCAGTCGGCACTCGCGAGCGATTCATACGCGACCTACAAGAAGTACGCCGAAGGCGTATACGCGCTGCCGCCGATCCAGATACGCAACCTCCTCGACTTCAAGGCCGACACGCCGGAGATCGGCCTCAACGAGGTGGAATCGATCACCCAGGTGCGCAAGCGCTTCAGCAGCGGCAGCATGTCGCACGGCGCGCTCTCGAAGGAGGCGCACGAGACGCTGGCCATCGCCATGAACCGCATCGGGGCTGCGTCGTGCAGCGGCGAGGGCGGCGAGGCGGCCGAGCGCTTCGAGCCCCGCGACAACGGCGACAACGCATCGTCCGCCACCAAGCAGATCGCCTCCGCCCGCTTCGGCGTTACCGCGGAGTACCTGAACCGCTGCCGCGAGATCGAGATCAAGATGGCGCAGGGGGCGAAGCCCGGCGAAGGCGGGCAGCTGCCGGGCTTCAAGGTCTCGGAGGAGATCGCAAAGCTGCGCCACTCGACGCCGGGCGTCACGCTGATCTCGCCGCCGCCGCACCACGACATCTACTCGATCGAAGACCTGGCGCAGCTCATCTACGACCTGAAGCAGATCAATCCCCACGCCAGGGTCACGGTCAAGCTCGTGGCCGAGGCCGGCATCGGCACCATCGCCGCCGGCGTCGCCAAGGCGAAGGCCGACGTCGTCTTGGTCTCGGGCCACGACGGCGGTACCGGCGCCTCGCCCCAGAGCAGCGTGAAGTACGCCGGCGTGCCCTGGGAGATGGGCCTCGCCGAAGTGCATCAGGTGCTCACGCTCAACCGCCTGCGCCACACCGTGACGCTTCGCGTCGACGGCGGCATCAAGACCGGCCGCGATGTCGTCACCGCCGCCATGCTGGGGGCCGAGGAGTTCGGCATCGGCACCACCTCGCTGGTCGCGATGGGCTGCATCCTGGTGCGCCAGTGCCACAGCAACACCTGCCCGGTCGGCGTCTGCACGCAGGACCCAAAGCTCCGCGCCAAGTTCGAGGGCTCGCCGGAGAAGGTGGTGAACCTCTTCACCTTCATCGGCGAGGAGGTGCGCGAGATCCTGGCGTCGCTCGGCGCCTCCACCCTCGACGAGATCGTCGGGCGCACCGACCTGCTGCGCCAGGTGAGCCGCGGCAGCGCCGACCTCGACGACCTCGACCTGAACCCGCTGCTGGCCCAGGCCGACCCCGGCGGCCACCCGCGCCACTCCCCGCGCAAGGGCCGGATCGCGGTGCCCGACACGCTCGACGAGCAGATCATCAGCGACGCCGACGACGCGCTGGAAGTGCCGGAGAAGATGCAGCTCGCCTACACGATCAGCAACACGCACCGCACGATCGGGGCCAAGCTCTCCTCCCACCTCACGCGGCGCTTCGGCATGGCGGGGCTGCCGCCCAACTACTTCACGGTGAGCCTGCGCGGCTCAGCCGGCCAATCGCTCGGCGCCTGGGCCGTCCAGGGTCTCAAGATCGTGGTGAGCGGCGACGCCAACGACTACGTCGGCAAAGGGCTCTCCGGCGGCACGATCGTCCTGCGCATGCCGACCTCGAGCCCGCTGCTTTCCAACGAGAACACGATCATCGGCAACGTCGTCCTCTACGGCGCCACCGGCGGCAAGCTGTTCGCCGCCGGCCAGGCGGGCGAGCGCTTCTGCGTGCGCAACTCGGGCGCCCGCGCCGTGGTCGAGGGCTGCGGCTCCAACGGATGCGAGTACATGACCGGCGGAATCGCGGTGATCCTCGGGCCCGTGGGCGATAACTTCGCGGCCGGCATGACCGGCGGCATGGCCTTCGTCTACGACCCCGACGCCACGTTCGAGCGCCGCGTCAACGCGGACACCGTGGTCTGGCAACGCATCGCCAGCACCTATTGGGAGAACGAGTGCCGGTCCCTGGTCCAGGAGCACCATGCCGAGACCCTGTCACGCTACAGCGAGCGTCTGCTCGCCGACTGGACTCTGGAGATCGGCAACTTCTGGCAGATCTGCCCGCGCGAGATGATCACACGCCTCGATCATCCGCTGGTCGACGAGGCCGAAGCCGAGATCGCCTGACCCGGTCGCCCGCCTCGCGTCAGGCCGGGTCGCCGGCCTCCCCAGCCTGTTCCCGAGCCACTGTGTAGGCGTAGGCGTCGAGCCGTCCCTTCGAGATCGCGGCGCGCAGATCGGCCATCAGCCGTTGATAGAAGTAAAGATTGTGCTGGGTCAGCAGGATGGGGCCCAGCATCTCGCCCGTGCGGAACAGGTGGTGCAGGTAGGCGCGGCTATAGTCCGCACAGGTCGGGCAGGCGCAGGCGGCATCGACCGGCGACGGGTCCTCGGCGTGGCGGGCGTTCCTCATGTTCAGGGTGCCGCTCGAGGTGTAGGCGCGCGCGGTGCGGCCGGAGCGGGTGGGCAGCACGCAGTCGAACAAATCGATCCCGCGACGGACGGACTGAACGATGTCGTCGGGCGTGCCCACGCCCATCAGGTAGCGCGGCCGCGCCGCCGGCAGTGCGCCCTCCAGGCCGTCGAGCACCGCCAGCATCTGCGTCTGGCCCTCGCCCACCGCGAGCCCGCCCACGGCGTAGCCGTCGAAGCCGATCTCGGTCAGCGCCGCCGCCGATTCCGCCCGCAACTCCGGGAATATTCCGCCCTGCACGATGCCGAAGAGCCCGTAGCCCGGCCTGGGCACGAACGCGTCCTTGCAGAGCGCGGCCCAGCGCATGGAGCGGCGCATGGCCTCCGCTGCCTCTGCCTCGCTCGCGGGGTAAGGCGAGCATTCGTCCAGCACCATGGTGATGTCGCTGTCCAGATCGTGCTGGATCGCCACGGCGCGCAATGGCGTCAAGTGATGGCGGGTGCCGTCGGTGTGTGCGCGGAACACCACGCCGTCCTCCTGCACGGTGCGGAGTTTGGCGAGAGACATCACCTGGAAGCCGCCGGAATCGGTGAGGATGGGCCCCGGCCAGTTCATGAATTCGTGCAGGCCGCCGAGGCGGGCGATGCGCTCGGCGCCGGGGCGGATCATCAGGTGATAGGTGTTGCCGAGCACTATTCGGGCGCCGCTTGCCCGCACAGCATCGACGGTGAGGCCCTTGACCGCGGCTTGCGTCCCCACCGGCATGAAGGAAGGCGTGTGCACCGGCCCGTGGGCGGTCTCCAGCCGGCCCAACCTGGCGTGGCCGTCCGTCGCCTCCACGGTGAAGCCCAGCGTCATGCCGCCCCCTCACGCGCGAGCAGGCAGGCATCGCCGTAGGAATAGAAGCGGTAGCCTGCGGCCAGCGCCTCGGCGTAGGCCGCCTTCATCCGCCCGGTGCCGGCGAAGGCGCAGACCAGCATGAAGAGCGTGGAGCGCGGCAGGTGGAAGTTGGTCAGCATCAGGTCGACCGCCCTGAAGCGATACCCCGGCTCGATGAAGAGATCGACCTCGCCCGAGAATGCCTCCACGGTGCCGTCGGGCCGGGCCGCGTTCTCCAGCAGACGGACGACCGTGGTGCCCACCGCGACGATGCGCCCGCCGGCCGCGCGGCAGCCGTTGATGGCGGCGGCGACGTCGGGTGCCAGCGCGCAGGTCTCCGCGTGCATCGGGTGATCGGCGGTGTCCTCCACCGTGACGGGCAGGAACGTGCCGGCGCCCACATGCAGCGTGACGAAGCACCGGCCGATGCCGGCCGCGTCGATCGCCCGCAACAGGCGTTCGGTGAAGTGGAGGCCCGCCGTCGGCGCGGCGACGGCCCCCGCCTTCCGCGCGTAGACGGTCTGGTAATCGTCGCGGTCCCGCTCATCGGCCGCGCGGCGCATGTAGGGCGGAAGCGGCATGGCGCCGTGGCTCCGGAGCGCTTCGTTGAGCGCCGCGCCCTGGCGGTCGAAGACGAGGCTCACCTCCGGCCCGTCGCGGCCCTCGACGGTCGCCGAGAAGCCTTCGGCGAAGCGGATCACGTCGCCCGGCCTGAGCCGCCGCGCTGGCTTGGCGAAGGCGAGCCAGCGTGCCCCCTGCCGCCGCCGGTGCAGGGTAAGCTCGACCCCCGCCTCGCCCCGCGTGCCCGCGAGCCGCGCCGGGATCACGCGCGTGTCGTTGAACACCATCATGTCGCCCGGCCGCAGCAGGGCCGGCAGGTCGGCCACCCCGCGATGAGCGAGGCCGGCGGTGAGATCGAGGAGGCGGGCGGAATCGCGCGGGCGTGCGGGGCGCGTCGCGATGGCTTCGCGCGGGAGGTCGAAATCGAAGGCGTCGACCCGCACCGCTGGCCGCCGGCGCTGCCGGCCTCAGGGAGCGGCCGTCCCGAACCGCTCGGCGAGGCGCTCGGCGATGAGCGGCGAGACGAAGCTCGACACGTCGCCGCCGAGGGAGGCGATCTCCTTGACCAGCTTCGAGGCGATGAAGTGATGCCGCTCCGAGGCCATCAGGAACACGGTCTCCACGTCCTGGTCGAGCCTGGAGTTCATGCCCGCCATCTGGAACTCGTACTCGAAATCGGAGACGGCCCGGAGTCCCCGCACGATGACCGTGGCGCCGACCTCGTGGACGAAGTGCATGAGCAGGCTGTCGAAGCTGCGCACTTCCAGCCGCGGCGGCTCGAGCCCCAGCAACGCAAGATCCTGCGCGGTTAGTGCCACCCGCTCGTTCACGTCGAACAGCGGGCTTTTTCCTGCGTTCACCGCAACCCCGACCACCAGCCTGTCCACCACCCTGAGGGAGCGCCTGATGATGTCCTGATGGCCCGTGGTGATCGGGTCGAAGGTGCCGGGATAGAGACCGACCCTCTCAGCCATCCTGTGCCGCTCCCGCGTTCGCCGCCGCCGCGCCGGCTGCGCCGTTGCCGTTGACATCGGCGAGGCGCGCCGCCGACACCACCCGCTCGCCCTTGCCGAGGCGGAAGACGGTCACGCCGCGCGTGTCTCTCCCCGTCTTCCTGATGCCCTTCACCGGGCAGCGGATCAGCTGACCGCCGTCAGTCACCAGCATGATGTCGTCCTTCTCGGCCACGGGGAAGGCGCCAACGACCTCGGTCTCTCCGGCGCCGATGGCCGTGTTGATGATACCCTTGCCACCGCGCCGGGTCAGTCGATAGTCGTGGCTGGACGTGCGCTTGCCGAAGCCGTCGCTGCGGACCGTCAGCAGGAACTCCTCCTGGGCGGCGAGCTCCGCACGGCGCTCTTTCGAGAGCTTGGGCGCGTCCCCTTCGCGCTTGCGGCGGAAGTAGGCGTCCCTCTCCTCGGCGGAGAGGTCGGCGTGGGCCAGCACGCTCATGGAGATCACCCGGTCGCCGTCTGCGAGGTCCATGCCGCGCACACCCGACGAGCTGCGACCCCGGAACAGGCGAACGTCGGCGGCGGCGAAGCGGGTGCACTTGCCGCCGCGCGCAGCCAGCAGCACGTCGTCGCTGTCGGAGCAGGTCTGCACGCCGACGATGCGGTCGTCCGCGCCGAGCTTCATTGCGATCTTGCCGGCGGACGGGACGTTCACGAAGTCGCTCGCGCTGTTGCGCCGCACGGAGCCCGCGGCGGTCGCGAACATGAGCTGGAGCGCGGCCCATTCGTCCTCGTCTTCCGGCATCGGCAGGATGGTCGAGATGGTCTCGCCGTCTTCCAGCGGCAGCAGGTTGACCAGCGCCTTGCCCCGCGCTTGCGGTGCCGCCTGCGGCAGGCGGTAGACCTTGAGCTTGTAGACTTGGCCGGCGGTGGAAAAGAAGAGCACAGGCGTGTGTGTGTTGACCACGAACACCTGCGAGACGAAGTCCTCATCGCGGGTGCTCATGCCGGCGCGGCCCTTGCCGCCGCGCCGCTGCGCCCGGTAGGTCGAGAGCGGCACGCGCTTGACGTAGCCGCGGTGGCTGAGGGTGACCACCATCTCCTCGCGCTGGATGAGATCTTCGACGTCATGTTCGAACTCGGCCTCGCCTAGGACGGTGCGCCGTTCGTCGGCGAACTTCTCCCGCGTCGCGACGAGCTCTTCCCGCAGCACCGAGCGCAGCCGGTCCCGATTCTGCAGGATGCCGATGTAGTCCTTGATCTGCTCCACGATCCCGGCGAGCTCGTTGGCGATCTTGTCCCGCTCCATGGCGGTGAGCCGCTGCAGGCGCAGCTCCAGGATCGCCCGCGCCTGCTCATCGGTGAGCCGGCAGGTGCCGGCGTCCGTCACCTTCTGGCGCGGATCGGCGATGAGCGCGATCAGGGGGCCCGCGTCCATGACCGGCCAGTCCCTGCCGGTGAGCCCCGCGCGGGCCTCGGCGGGGTCCTTGGCCTTGCGGATCAGCGCGATGATCTCGTCGATGTTGGCGACCGCGATGGCGAGGCCCGCGAGAGCATGGGCCCGCGTGCGTGCCTGGCGAAGCTGGTAGGCGGTGCGCCGGGTGACGACCTCTTCGCGGAACTCGACGAACGCCGCGATGATGTCCTTCAGCGTCAGCATCTCCGGGCGGCCGCCGCGCAGGGCCAGCATGTTCACGCCAAAGCTCGTCTGCAGCGGCGAGTAGCGGTAGAGCTGGTTGAGCACCACCTCGGCCATCGCGCTGCGCTTGAGCTCGATGACGACGCGCACGCCGTCGCGGTCCGATTCGTCGCGGAGGTCGGCAATCCCCTCGATGCGGCGCTCGTTCACGAGGCCGGCGATGCGCTCGATCATGCGCGCCTTGTTCACCTGGTAGGGAATCTCCGTGACGATGATCGCCTCGCGGTCCTTGCCCGCCTGCTCGATCGTCGTCTTGCCGCGCATGACCACCGAGCCGCGGCCGAAGTGATAGGCCTGACGGATGCCCGCGGCGCCCACCACCAGGGCGCCGGTCGGGAAGTCCGGCCCCGGCACGTGCTCCATCAGCGCGTCGACCGTGACATCGGGATCGTCGAGGTAGGCGCAGGCGGCATCCACCACCTCGCCCAGGTTGTGCGGCGGGATGTTGGTCGCCATGCCGACCGCGATGCCGCCCGCCCCGTTGACCAGCAGGTTGGGGAAGGCCGCCGGCAGCACCACGGGCTCGTGCGCCGATTCGTCGTAGTTGGCCTGGAAGTCGACCGTCTCCTTGTCGATGTCGGTGAGCAGCGCGTGCGCGGGCTCGGCCAGGCGGACCTCGGTGTAGCGCATCGCCGCCGGCGGGTCGCCGTCCATCGAGCCGTAATTGCCCTGCCCGTCGAGCAGCGGGAGCCGCATGGAGAAATCCTGCGCCATGCGCACCATGGCGTCGTAGATCGCGGCGTCGCCGTGGGGGTGGTACTTGCCGATGACGTCGCCGACCACGCGGGCCGACTTGCGGTAGGGCTTGTTCCAGTCGTAGCCGTTCTCGTGCATCGAATAGAGGATGCGGCGATGCACGGGCTTGAGACCGTCGCGCACGTCGGGCAGCGCGCGGCTCACGATCACGCTCATGGCGTAGTCGAGGTAGGAGCGTTTCATCTCCTCCTCGATGGCGATGGGGGGTGTCGCGGGCACGTCGCCGCCGGGCGGCTCGCGAGGTGGCGCAGAGGGCGGTGGCTGTGTCACCAATGACCGGAAAGATTATTGAAAGACAAGGAATTAGGCCGCGCGTTGCGACTCGGTCCTCATGCCCCGGAGACTACCGCAAACGGCCCTGTTTCACAATGCTGCAGGTGCGAAACGCCATGCCGCTGGCGGACCTGTCGCACCCTGCTTCCGGCTAGCAAACCTCGCGACCCTTCACACGTCTTCCGCCCGCATAGTCAGTTTCCGTCCGCGTCTCGAGCCGGGATCAGCATCTCGAAGGTTGCGCCCTCTCCCGGTTCGGAGTCCACCGACAGATCGCCGTTCCATCCGCGGACCAGACTGTACGCGATGGCAAGCCCGAGGCCCTTGCCATCCCCCGCCCCCTTGGTCGTGAAGAAGGGCTCGAACACATGGCTCTGGAGGCCGGGTGGAATCCCCGGTCCGTCGTCTTGCACCCTGACCCGCACGAAATCGCCGGCAGTCAGGCCGCGCGCCTCGGCAGCCCGCGTATCGATGGCCGTGCGCTCGACGGTCACCCGTATCCGCCCGCCCGAGCCCATCGCTTCGGTCGCGTTGGCGACGATCTGCGACGCGACTTCGTGGAGCTCCCAGCGGTTGACGTGGATTCGAGAGACTTCGTCGTCCGCACGGAACGCGACTTCCAAGGTGGTATCGAGCGCATCCACGGCAAGCGAGATGCTCTCCATCATCCCGTCGGCGGCGACGATGCTTTCTGTCGCGCGCGTGCCGCCGTCGCCGAACGCGAGCATTCGACTGACGATCGTAAGGCCTCCCTGCACCGCGTCCGAGATCCGCTCCAGCCGGGTTCTCTCCTTCGAAACCAGGGTGGCCCGGTCCAGGCCTTCCTTGGAGAGCCGGTCGATCGGCTCGAGCACGCGTCGGAGCTCGCCGGCGAATCCGCCGCCGAGGGTGCCCATCGCGGCGACCTTGTATCCCTCGCGCAGTTGCTCCTCCATGACCCGGCGTTTCTCTAACGCATCGGCGAGCTCGCCGGCCTGCCTCTTCAGGGTCCTGTTCAGTTCCGCGCCCTCACGCCAGCGCCGCAGGGCGAACCACGTCGCCACGATGGCGAGCGCCGGGATGCAGGCGATGATCTCGTCCAGGTCCCATTCTTCGTGCTCTCGCGTAAGCTCGAACAGGTTCTCCACCAACTCGAAGCTTGCGAACACCGCCACGATGGCGGCGCCTGCCACCAGGCTCACAATCAGATCTTTCCCTGTCCTGCTCATGCCCTGTCCCTTCGCCCGCTCTCCGCCGGGCCGGCGGAGAGCGTGCTTCAGCGCCGTGTCGCTCGCTTCTCTGTTGTCCAGTGATCCGCGGTCGTGCGCGCTCGACCGTGCTCGACGTCTACCTGGACGCGGTCCGGTGAAGTCGCATCGCGCAACCGAATCACACAAATGCGAATTTGATATGCCGCCCCATCAAAGGATTCCAGTCGGGCGGCGGCGACCGAGGCCTAGAACGGGATGTCGTCGTCCAGGTCGGTGGATGAAGGGCCGCTGTCACGGGCGGCGGGTGGCGCGCCGGCCGGCGCACCGCCGTAGTCGCGTCCGCCGCCGCCTTCGCCACGGCTGTCGAGCATTGTGAGCACGCCGCGGAAGCGCTGGAGCACCACCTCCGTGGTGTAGCGCTCTTGCCCCGACTGGTCGGTCCACTTGCGGGTCTGCAGCTGGCCTTCGAGATAGACCTTGGAGCCCTTGCGCAGGTAGTTCTGAGCGACCTCGGCGACACGCTCGTCGAAGATCACGACGCGGTGCCACTCGACGCGCTCGCGGCGCTCGCCGGTCTGGCGGTCCTTCCAGCTCTCGTTGGTGGCGAGCGTGAAGTTGACGACGGGCCTGCCGTCCTGCAATTGCCGGGTTTCCGGATCGCGTCCCAGGTTGCCGACCAGAATGACCTTGTTGACGCTCCCCGCCATGACCCGACCTCCCTTTGCGCGCGCAGGCCCGACTTGTAGCCCATCGCCGAACCCGCCTCAAACCGCGCTACGTATGCCCGCCGTGCATGCCTGCGAACCGCGCCGGCGGCGCTCGCCTTCCGGCGCCCAAGCTCCTATATTCGGGACCCGATCCCCGAGCCGTTTCGTCCGCGCCCATGGCCAAGACCATCAGCGTTCGCGGCGCCCGCGAGCACAATCTGAAGGGCGTCGACGTCGACCTGCCCCGCGACCGCCTGATCGTCGTCACCGGCCTCTCGGGCTCGGGCAAATCCTCCCTCGCCTTCGACACGATCTACGCCGAGGGCCAGCGGCGCTATGTCGAGAGTCTCTCGGCCTACGCGCGGCAGTTCCTGGAGCTGATGCAGAAGCCCGACGTGGAATCCATCGACGGGCTCTCGCCGGCAATCTCCATCGAGCAGAAGACCACCTCGCGCAACCCGCGCTCGACCGTGGGCACGGTCACTGAGATCCACGACTATCTGCGCCTGCTCTTCGCCCGCATCGGCGTGCCCTATTCGCCGGCGACGGGCCTCCCCATCGAGAGCCAGACCGTGAGCCAGATGGTGGACCGCATCCTGGCGATGCCCGAGGGCACGCGGCTCTACCTGCTGGCGCCGGTGATCCGCGGCCGCAAGGGCGAATACCGGAAGGAGCTCGCCGAGCTGCTCAAGCGGGGCTTCACCAGGGTCAAGATCGACGGCGAGACTCACGACATCGACGAGGCACCGGCGCTCGACAAAAAGCGCAAGCACGACATCGAGGTGGTGGTGGACCGCGTGGTGGTCTCGCCCAGCCTCGGCACCCGCCTCGCCGACAGCCTGGAGACCGGCCTCGGGCTCACCGATGGGCTGGCGGTCGCCGAGGACGCCGACAGCGGCGAGCGCACCATCTTCTCCGCCAAGTTCGCCTGCCCGGTCTCGGGCTTCACCATCGAGGAGATCGAGCCCCGGCTATTCTCCTTCAACAACCCCTTCGGCGCCTGCCCGAGCTGCGACGGCCTTGGCATCCGCCTCTATTTCGACGCCGACCTCGTGGTGCCGGACCAGCGCCTGAGCCTCACCCAAGGCGCCGTCGCCCCCTGGGCCGGCTCGTCCTCCCCCTACTACCGGCAGACGCTGGTGAGCATCGCCGAGCACTACGGCGCCAGCATGACTGCGCCCTGGAGCGACCTGCCGGTGAAGGTGCGCCAGGCCATCATCGATGGCTCCGGCAAGGAGCGGATCACCTTCACCTACGACGACGGCATCCGGCAGTACAGCACGACCAAGCCGTTCGAAGGCGTGCTGCCCAACCTGGAACGCCGCTGGCGCGAATCCGACAGTGCCTGGCTGCGCGACGAGCTCGGCAAGTTCCAGAGCACCGCGGCTTGCGAGAGCTGCGGCGGCCACCGGCTGAAGCCGGAGGCGCTGTGCGTCAAGGTCGGCGGCCTGCACATCGGCGAGGTCACGCGCTTCTCGATCCTCGACGCGGCGCGCTGGTTCGCCGCCCTCGACGATACGCTCACCCCAAAGCAGCGCGAGATTGCCCGGCGCATTCTCAAGGAGATCAACGAGCGGCTGCAGTTCCTGGTCGATGTCGGGCTCGAATATCTGACCCTATCCCGCACCGCCGGCACGTTGTCGGGCGGCGAGAGCCAACGCATCCGCCTCGCCTCGCAGATCGGCTCAGGCCTGACCGGCGTCCTGTATGTACTGGACGAGCCCTCCATCGGCCTGCATCAGCGCGACAATGCGCGCCTGCTGGGCACGCTGCGCAACCTGCGCGACCTCGGCAACACCGTGCTCGTGGTCGAGCACGACGAGGACGCGATCAGGAGCGCGGACTACGTCGTGGACATGGGGCCGGGCGCCGGCGTCCACGGCGGCGAGATCGTGGCGGAAGGCGAGCCGGAGGCGATCATCGCGAGCACCGACAGCCTGACCGGGCAGTACTTGAGTGGTGTGGAGGCGATCCCCATTCCGGCGACCACCCGGCCCGGCAAGGAGGGGCAGCGGGTCACTGTGCGCGGCGCGCGGGCGAACAACCTCGCGTCCATCGACGTGACCGTCCGCCTCGGCACGTTTACCTGCGTCACCGGCGTCTCCGGCAGCGGCAAGTCCACGCTCGTGGTCGACACGCTCTACCGGGCGGCGGCGCGGCGCATGTTCGCGGCCCGCGTGCAGCCGGGCGCCCACGACGGCATCGACGGCCTCGAATTCCTCGACAAGGTGGTGGACATCGACCAGTCGCCCATCGGCCGCACGCCGCGCTCCAACCCGGCCACCTACACCGGCGCCTTCGGGCCGATCCGCGAATGGTACGCCGGGCTGCCGGAGGCCAAGGCGCGCGGCTACAAGCCGGGGCGCTTCTCCTTCAACGTCAAGGGCGGGCGCTGCGAGGCCTGCCAGGGCGACGGCCTCATCAAGATCGAGATGCACTTCCTGCCGGACATCTACGTGCAGTGCGAGGAGTGCAAGGGGCGGCGCTACAACCGCGAGACCCTGGAGATTCTTTACCGGGACCAGTCCATCGCCGACGTATTGGCGATGACCGTGGACGACGGCGCCGAGTTCTTCAAGGCGGTGCCGGCGATCCGCAACAAGCTCGAAACCCTGCAGCGGGTGGGCCTCGGCTACATCCAGGTGGGCCAGCAGGCGACCACGCTCTCGGGCGGGGAGGCCCAGCGCGTCAAGCTCGCGAAGGAGCTCTCGCGCCGTGCCACGGGCAAGACCCTCTACATCCTCGACGAGCCCACAACCGGCCTCCACTTCCACGACGTGCGCAAGCTGCTGGAGGTGCTGCACGCGCTGG
>JAPPHR010000079.1 GCA_028820995.1 Rhodospirillales bacterium | reverse complement strand
GTCCACGCGCCTTCGATGCCGCTGGTGATCGCATCGCCCGCCTTGCCGCTGCCGAATCCGCTCTTCCAGCCGAGCCCCTGTTCCTCGATGGGCGCGCCCTCGGGTTCGGGGCCGACATAGGCCGGGTCGCCGGCGCCGTGGGCCTTGCCGAAGGTGTGACCGCCCGCCACGAGCGCGACGGTCCCCGGATGCCGGCTCGAGCTCGACGGTAACGAGAGATTCGACGTCGCCGCCCTCCCATTGCCAGGTGTGGACCAGGCGGCGGTTGGGCACCACTTCCTGGTAGACCCCGCGGGTGACGTGGCGCTCCCCGTTCGCCCCCCGCATCTCGACGAGGAACGCCCCTCCAACTTCCGCCTCGACGACCGCGCGCGCTACCGAGAGATCGCCCGGCGCAAACCACTTACGTATCGCCTCCGGATCGGTCCACGCGGCATACACCGTCTCGACCGGCGCATCGATGGTGCGGTTCAGCGTCAAGTAAAACGCGCGTTGGTCGGGCCGATGCTCCGTCATGTCGGTCGCTCCTCAATAGATCCTGGGATCGAACTGTGCAGGCGAGGCCGGATCTGTCACCGCGTCCCGCCCGATTCGCCGAGGGTGATCTTGACCAGCTCGTCGAGCGCATCGAGGCGTTCGCTCCAGAAGCGCTCGTGGAATTCGAGCCAGGCGCGCGCATCCTTGAGCGCCGCAGGATTCATCCGGCACACCCGTTCCCGGCCCCGCGCCTCGCGCGTCACCAGGCCGGCGCGCTCGAGCACGCCCAGGTGCTTTGACACCGCGGCAAGAGAGATGGGAAGGGGTTCGGAAAGGTTGCCGACGGTTGCCTCGCCCTCGGCCAAGCGGGCGAGGATGGCGCGGCGTGTGGGATCGGCGAGCGCGCGGAACACCAGATCGAGATTCTGTTCAACCATACGGTTGAGTGTAGCGGCGCTCCGGCAAACATTCAACCACAAGGTTGGACGTTGTCGCGTGCTTCATGGTTGCGCGACGATCTACCGTGACACGGAACCCGGTCAGTTCCGAACGGCCGGTCCGAGAAACCGTCGTACAGCGTTGGCGCGCCTTCCACTGAAGAGGCGTCGCCCGTGAGGGTCACGGACGATCTTCGCAGGGCCATCGAGGCCGACGACGTCGACCGCGCCAGGAACCTGCTGAGCGTGTGGCCCCGTCTTGCAAACTCTCCTCATATCACGCCGGCACTCCTTCACAGGGCCGACCACAAAGATTGACGATGGGCGGCGGCAACGAGCCTCACGTGGCAACGGGAACTACAGGCGAAGGGGTCGAGCCTGAGAAGGTTGTTACTGCGAGGTCTATTGCCTCAAATAGACGAAGGATTGGCCATCTTCCACAAAGGTCAATGCCAGCGTCGCGGAGTGGATCCGCCAGACCTGTGGACCCTGCCGGTCCTGCTCGACCTCGCAGGAGACGGTCGCGCCCTCGGGCGGTGTGTCCCATCCCGCCCGGGATACCGCCGAGGCATGGCAGAAGACGTCGTGCGAGCCGTCCGTCGGCGTCAGGAAGCCGAACCCCTTCACCGGATTGAACCATTTGACCGTTGCCTCGACTGCGGCGCCGGGCGCCGATCCCCAACCGTCTTCCTGCATCGTCGACGACCTGCCTGTTTTGGATTGCCGAGCCGGTAACCGTTGTGCCGCTGGAGTGCCCCTGCGCAGAGGCGGGAACCAGTCGCCGAGGCAGGAGATGGCTTGTCGTGCGCTCCAACCGCGCGCCGGGGCAGCGATTCCCCGGCACGACGGAACGAATACGAAGGCGTTGAAGGCGGAAGGCCTCCACGTCGTCCGCCCGCGCGCGGCGGGACTCGACATGCACAAGATGGAGATCACCACGACGGTTCGCTGATGCAAAGCCGACGGTGAGCCTGTGGTGGAGACCCGTTGCTTCAGTACCCTGCCGATCGGCCGGGAGGAGATGGTGGCATGGTTGAGCGGTTACGGCGTCGAAGCTGCGGTCATGGAAGAGCCGCGGGTGTACTGGGTGGCGCCCTTCGAAGCCCTGCACGCGGTCCAAACCCTCATGGCAACCGCGCATACTTCCAGCGCGTCGGGCCCGGCCTCTACTGCCTCATCTCACCACCTGAACCAGAATGATGGCGTGCACGGCGCAAGCTCCGGACATGCAAACCATCATGATGATGAAGATGCGCATCACTCGATGCGTTTCCAGGTCTGCTCCTTGCAGATGAACCAGACACAGCCGCTGACCTTGAGCGTGTCGGCGTCGATCTCGATCAGCTCGGAGTCGTAGGTGTCGCCGTCGGACGGGTTGTAGATCTCCCCGTCGTCCCATTCCTTCCCGCCCCGATGCTCGAGGTCCCACACAACGCGGGTGCCGACAAGCTCCCGGTCGCGGAGCCTCTTGTTGTCGTTCTTCACGTCCTTGCGGGGGTTCTTCATCCAGACGATGGTCCCGCAGAGCCGCTTGGGCTTGTTCTCGCAATCGGTCAGCCGGACGTGGGACTTGCCGCCCTCCGTCTCCCAGATGCCGCGGGGATCGGCGAGGGCATCGACGGCGCCCGCGAGCACGGCCGCGACGACCGCCGCGCACAGAACTGCTCTCATGCTGTTCTCCTACGGCTCGACCTTGATCGCCCCGCCTCTAACCAGCCCCACGAAGATCAGGGCGGTGCCGAGGCTCAGGATGCTGTATGTGGCCGCCGGCACGACCACGGCGGTGTCCTCGAGCAGCAGCGAGCCCACGGTGATCGCGAGCGTCCCGTTCTGCACCCCGCACTCGAGCGAGATCGCGACGCGCTGCCTGGGCCCGGTGGCGAACAGCCAGGCCAATGCGAAAGCGAGCCCCATCATGACGACGTTGAGCGCCAGGGTGACCGGTCCGGACATCTCCAGATAGCCTTCGTCAACCGCAAGGGCAGGAAGCAGATGCTCGCCGTCGGCGACGAGGCCAAGCGGATGGTCGGCCGCACACCGGGAAACATCGAGGCGGTCCGTCCTCTTCGAAACGGCGTCATTGCCGACTTCGAGGTGGCGCAGGAGATGATCAAGCACTTCATCCGCAAGGTGCGCGAGCGGCGCAGCTTCGCGAGCCCGCAGATCGTCATCAGCGTGTCTTCCGGCTCCACGGCCGTGGAACGCCGTGCGATCCGGGAGGCGGCCGAGAGCGCCGGCGCGCGGCGCGTCTTCATGGTCGAGGAGCCGATGGCAGCCGCCATCGGGGCCAAACTTCCCGTGATGGAGCCGACCGGCTCTATGGTGGTCGACGTCGGCGGGGGCACCACCGATGTCGCGGTGCTCTCGCTGGGTGGCATCGTCTATTCGCGCTCCATACGCGTGGGCTGCGACAAGATGGACGAGAGCATTATCGCCCACGTGCGCCGCACTCATAACCTGCTGCCGGGCGAGGGGAGCGCGGAGCGGATCAAGAAAGAGATGGGTTCGGCCTCTCCGCCCGAGGACGGCGAGGGCGAGAGCGTGAACATCAAGGGGCACGACCTGATGAACGGCGTGCCCAAGGAGATCGTCCTTTCCGGGCGGCAGATATCCGAGAGCCTGGCGGAGCCTGTGGGCGCCATCATCGACGCGGTCAAGGCAGGGCTGGAGAACACGGCGCCGGAGCTTGCGGCGGACATCGTGGACAAGGGTATCGTGCTGACGGGCGGGGGCGCGCTGCTTGGCAACCTCGACTACGTGCTGCGCCAAGCGACGGGTCTGCCGGTTCTCATCGCGGATCAGGCGCTCCGCTGCGTCGCACTCGGCACCGGGCGGTGTCTCGAAGAGATGAAGGCCCTGAAGTACGCCCTTCACGAAGCACATTGAGACGCATTGCCGTCGCCCGGATCGCAAGGCTTTGCAGGCGTCGCGACAACCCTGAGCATGGTCTCGCGGAGAGCGCCCTCCGATTCGTCCGTGCTGGGCGCGCACACGGCACTTCGTTCGTTTCCTGCCGGCCAGCGCCGCGACCGCGCCGATGAGCCTGAGGCCTGCCAGGCGAGCTACCCCGGAAAGGCTCGACTGGCGAACGCGCCGCCGGCACACCGAATTCAGTACAGGGCGTTTCCGCCTGCATTTCGGAGATGGATGCCTGCGTGCGCCGTGCGCGAGCAGCCCGCTGCAGCGGAAGCACCGGGCGGCCGAAGCTGATATAAGCCGGACATCCAATCATCGAAGGGGGCCCTTCCATGGCTGCAATTCAGATCGACGAAGACGCCTTGACCAAGGGGCAGATGAGGAAACTCAACGCGTTGCGCAAATCCATTGGCGAAGAGCTTGGCGAGAAGGCCTTCGCCGAATGGCTTGCATCGCAGCCTGGGGCGGCCGGGACGGCGGAGGACGGTAACGCAACCCGGATCGTCGACACCCTCTGGCCGATGGTGCAGCAGGGCACGCTTGCAATCCCGCGCGGCGGGTATCTGATCAGGCGCGGGCGCGGACGCATAATCGTCGAGCCGGCGAAGCGATAGGGCTCCCGGGGACGAACGGCGGCCGCCGCGCGTTCCCCGAGGCAGGACCGGGACGCCCGGCGAATGACCGGTGCCGGTATCGACGGCACGCTCGAGTCCTCGCTGGTCAACGACCTGCGCGAGATCGCCGGTGCTGCTGAGAAGATCGGCGCGTTCTGTGCGGAGCACGGGCTGACGGAGCAGATTGCGTTTGAGGTCAATCCGGCGGTCGACGAACTCCTGACCAACACGATCAGCTACGGCTACGACGACGGGGCGGAGCACTCGATCGATCTCGTCCTGCGCATCCAGGGAGACACGCTGACCGTGGAGATCGCGGACGACGGCAGGGCGTTCGACCCCTTGCAGACGCCGGAGCCCGACCTCGGGGCGCCGCTCGAGGAGCGTGCCGTCGGTGGCCTCGGCATCTACCTGGTGCGCAAGACGATCGACGGCGTGGCGTATCGGCGGCAGGACGAACGCAACGTCGTAACGCTGACGAAGAACACCACGCCGGACCACCCGTCATGACGCTGCGAGGCCGCCCGCCCGGAGCCGCCGGCCGTTCGGACGGGACCCCGGTCGAGCCCGTGCAGACTGAGCACGGGGGCTCGAACGTGACTGATCACGGGCCGTGTTCGATACCGCCCACCAGCACCCTGCTGGCCTTCGAGAGCGCCGCGCGTCACGGCAACTTCTCGCGGGCAGCACGGGAGCTGGAAACCTCGCAGTCCGCGGTCAGTCGCCACGTGGCGCGCCTTGAGACGCAGCTCGGCGCGCGGCTGTTCGAGCGCTCCCGGACAGGGGTGGACCTGACCGAAGCGGGCAGGCGTTTTCGCGACGCCGTGGCGGTTGGGCTCGGCGCCCTTCGCGCGGGGACGGCGGACGCGGCGGCGCTCTCGCGCGAGGCCCGGCCGGAAGTGGCGATCGCCTGCACAGACGAGGTGTCGCAACTATTCCTGATGCCGCGCTACCAGGAGCTCAGCGAGGCCCTGGGGGAGCTTGTCCGTGTCCGCATTCAGGTCCACTCCGCCATGGGCCATGTTCCGCCCCGCCCGCCCGCTGACGTGGTGCTGGCCTGGGAAGCCGGGATCTCCACCCCTGAGGACCGCGTTGTCGTCGCGAGGGAGGCGTTGAGGCCCTTCAGCTCGCCCGACTACGCGGCTAAGCATGCAGAGACCCTGAACCGGCCGGTGGCGGGCTGGGGCGGGCTGACCTTTCTCTCCTTCGCTCGCCCCGGGGAGGGGGCTGAGTCGTGGAAGCCATGGTTCGCGGGAGCCGGCTGCCCGGCCACGAGGCCGCGCTATGAAGAGTTCGACGTCTACACGTACGCGCTGGAGGCCGCCGTTGCCGGCCGCGGCCTGGTGCTGGGCTGGCGTCATTTGATCGGGCGGCACGTGGAAAGCGGAGCTCTGGTCGGGCTGGGCGACGGCTTTGTCGAGACCGCCCGGTGCTTCACTGTCGCGCTCACGCCGGAGGGACGGCAGAGACCGCCGGCGCGCGCATGCCTCGGCCTCTTTGGCGGGGCGATGTAGCTGCGCGCATACCGGGACGGCGGTGCTCCCGTCGGTCCGGGTCGCCATGACGCCCCGGCCGCTCAAGCCATCCCGGTCGACAAGATCGCACCTCGCAAATCACGTTTCGCTCTGCGGAGATCCGGACGCAGCTCGACCGGCGCGGCCGGGGCATCCGTCTCCCACACGGTGCCGAGGCCGGCGAGAACGCCGACTTTGCCGTTACCGCGTTCGAGGCATCGGGCTTCCCCGGCGGGACCCCATTGTTCGAGGACGCCTGACGGATGGCGCAGAACCCGGCCCCAGCGACATCCCCGCCGCGTCCGTTCCGCCGTCCCTTGCCGATTCGCGGCTAACGGCGCCGGCTCGAGTCTGTCAGTATTCCGGAGGTCGAGCGATTGTGGCACCCCATCAAGCAAACAGGAGGCGACGATGGGCGGGAAGACGGCGGAACGCGGGTTATTCGAGCTTTACCGGGACGACGCGGACGAGGCCGACCGCCTGCTGTTCGGCCGCGGGACCTATCCCGACAGGCGGGGTTTCCTCAGGGGAGCCGGGCTCGCGGCCATGGGAGCGCTGGTCGGCGCGGCGATCCCGTTCCACCGCAACATACCGGCCCATTTCCTGCCGATGGCCCTTGCCGCGGAGGACGTCATCCAGGGGAAGGACGGCCTGACCGTGCTGAACGACCGGCCGCTGAACGCGGAGACGCCGCCGCACCTGCTCGACGACCCGATCACGCCGACGGCGCGGCATTTCGTCCGCAACAACGGCGTGCCGCCGGACGAGGTCGACGCGGCCGCGTGGTGGCTGACCGTCGACGGACAGGTCCACAACCCAATGACGCTTGGCATCGCTGACCTCAAGCGGCGTTTCGACGTCGTGACCGCGGCCCTGACAGTGGAATGCGGGGGCAACGGCCGCGCCTTCTTCGATCCGCCGGCGAAGGGCAACCAGTGGACCTACGGGGCCGTCGCCTGCTCCGAATGGACCGGCGTCCGCCTGGCCGATGTTCTCAAGGCCGCCGGAATCGACGACACGGCGGTCTACACCGCGCACGTGGGCGCCGACACTCACCTTTCCGGAAAGGAAGGCAAACTCCCCATCTCGCGCGGCGTGCCGATCGCGAAAGCCATGAACGCGCGCACCCTCATCGCGTTCGCCCAGAACGGCCGGCCGATCCACCCCATGAACGGCGCACCCCTTCGCCTGGTCGTCCCGGGATGGCCGGGGTCGTGCTCGCAAAAGTGGCTGACCCGGGTCTGGCTACGGGATCGGGTTCACGACGGCCCGAAGATGACCGGCACCTCCTACCGGGTCCCCAACCGCACGGTGGCGCCCGGCGAGCAAGTGGACAAGAAGGACTTTGTCATCATCGAGGCGATGCCGGTCAAGTCGTTGATCACGAGTCCCGCGACGGGCCACAGGATCGCCGGCGGGGCTCTTGAGGTGCGCGGGCACGCCTGGGCCGGGGACCGGAAGGTCGACGCGGTTCGCCTGTCCATCGACTTCGGCGCCACCTGGATCGAGACCGTGCTCGACGACCCGGCGAACCCTCATGCCTGGCAGAACTGGCGCGCCTCGGTCGCGTTTCCTTGGCCGGGGTACTATGAGATCTGGGCCCGGGCGATCGATTCGGAGGGCATCGGACAGCCGCACGCAATCGCCTGGAACCCGAAGGGCTATCTGAACAACTCGATGCACCGCGTGGCGGTGACCGTCGGTTAGAAGGGTTCGGACGGCCGCTTCCGGACGGCGCACGTGCATCTCGGTTGGCTCCGCTTCGCGGCCGGTGCGGCGCTTGTCCTCGGCTGGGCGGCGGGTAGGGCCTCTGACGGCTTGGACGATTTTTTCGGACTTCCCGACGACGCGGGCCGGGAGGAGGTCATGACCTACTGCGGCGCCTGCCATTCCGTGAGGCTGGTGGCTCAGCAAGGCCTGGCCCGTGCCCAGCGGACCGAAGTCCTGGTGTCGATGTACGAGGATCATGAAATGGACCCGCTCGAGGACGAGGACGCGAGGCTGATCCTCGACTACCTCGGCCGGCACGTCGGTCCGGAAAACCAGAAGCGACGCCTGCGCGAGCTCGGAATAGCCCGCCGACGGACGGCGCCCGAGCCGAATCCCGGGCTACCCCCTGTGATCGCCGGGTCCGGGGTCGTCAGCGGCAATCTCGCCCGGTGCCCGGACGCTTGTCTACCGGGACGAGATCTGGCTCTCGCGCTGCGTTGCCGATATTCCATTTCGGATGGAGCGCATCTCCGTCGATCCGCTCGATCCGGATGTTGGCGACGGACATCGGGTGCGCGCGCTCGCAAGTAATCGCGGGTTGCCTCCGGCCCGATGCAAGACATGCGAGATGAACGGATTCCCGGATATCGAATACTGCATCCGCATGTCATCGAATATGCGCGGTCATGGCCGTTATCAACGCCGCCACTGGCGGCTCCATGCGGTAGATCGTGCGGCGCATGAACTGCGCGAAGCCGCGCAGCGCATTGCCGATCGGATCGGCGAACTCGCCGTGGACGCAGCCTGGCGGCCGCCGTTGCGTGCTCCCCGCGGCTGCCCGGGCGCCGCACCGAGGCAGAGGGCGGCCGTGACGCGGGCGCGGGGCTCACGTCCCGTCGCAGAGAACGCCGCGCCGGCCGCCATAGACCGCAGACGGAAAGGGCCACGCCACCACGGCAGCAAGCACACGGGATCGGCGCGCTGCCGATCGCCGGACGACGACACCCGGCTGCCACACTTCGGCGAACAAGCGCGCTCTAACGCGGTCGGCGACACTGCGTAGATCGAAGCGCCGGCACTTCGCCTTGCGTGCCCGGACGGGCTTGCCGGTGCGGAGAATAGGCCTACATTCACCGCAACTCGTGCGGAGCATGACCCATGTACATCTGGCAGCGTCCCGAATGGCCGCACTTCGAGCAGGACTCGGCCCGTCTCTCCGCAGCCCTGGCCGAGACGCACCACGCCCAGGGCAAGCTGAACGGCCGCATGGACGCGCTTGGCTTCGAGATGCGCAGCGAGGCCACTTTGCGCACGCTCACCGAGGACGTGGTGAAGACCAGCGAGATCGAGGGCGAGATACTCGCCCGCGACCGGGTACGTTCGTCCATTGCCAGTCGCCTCGGCCTGGACGCCGGCGGCCTGCCCGCACCTGACCGCAACGTCGACGGCGTCGTCGAGATGACCCTCGACGCCACCTGCAACTACGCAGAGCCGCTGTCCGAAGAACGCCTGTTCTCCTGGCATGCCGCGCTCTTCCCGACCGGATACAGCGGCATGCGCCCGATCCGCGTCGGCCGATGGCGCGACGACGCGGACGGGCCGATGCAAGTGGTCTCGGGCCCCGTCGGGCGGCAACGCGTCCACTATGCCGCTCCGCCTGCCGGGCGCATCGCAGACGAAGTGTCGGCCTTCCTGGGATGGTTCGAAGGTCCGCACGCCGTGGACCCGGTGCTGGCCGCAGGCATGGCCCATCTCTGGTTCGTTACCGTCCATCCCTTCGAGGACGGAAACGGGCGCCATCGCGGACGTGGCGCTGGCCCGCTCGGAGAAGAGCCCGGATCGCTTCTATAGCATGTCGGCGCAGATCGACCTGGAGCGGAGCGCCTACTACGACATCCTCGAGGCCACCCAGAAGGGCGGCCTCGACATCACCGCCTGGCAGGTCTGGTTTCTCGAGTGCCTCGGGCGCGCGATCGCCAACGCCAGGAACACTCTCGCCGCCGTCCTGGCGAAGGCAGCATTCTGGGAGGCCCCCGCCACCGACGTGTTCAACCGGCGCCAGCTGAAGACCCTCAACCGCCTTCTCGACGGCTTCGAGGGCAAGCTCACCTCGTCGAAGTGGGCGAGGATGAACCGCTGTTCCCAGGATACCGCCAACCGGGACATCGGCGATCTGGTCGAACGCGGTATCCTGGTGCGCGGACCGGCGGGAGGACGCAGCACTAGCTACGAACTGGTTCCGCCCCGCAACTGAGCGGGTGCGGCGAAGCGGACGGGAACCCGACCGCGACCCCCGCGGCCGGGCACCCCTCCCGCTCTTGGCGGCCGCCCGGCGATCGCCGGCATGCGGTCCGGCAGGGTGACGCCGCCCGCGGGCGGGCCACAGCTCCCATCACCGTTTCTTCCCGGAAGCGGGACAGAAGCCCGTGCGCCCATCCTCCGAGGCCCGGCCCTGCGCTGCCAGGCGGCGCACGAGCCGGTCAGCCCTCGGACTGTCCGTGTCCCGCAGCGCATCCATAACCGTGCCCGCGAACGCGGGATGGCGCTCGACGCACCGGCCGAGATGAACGATGGCATCTTCGTCTCCGATCGAAGCCAGCGCTTCGATCGCCGCAGCCGACGGGTTGTGCCTGAGTTCGGCAGCCAGAGCAGCCGTGGCTCCGGCGTCCCCGGCGTTGCCCATGGTGATCGCCGCCAGCCGCCGCACAGCGGCCGACGGATCGCCGAGCCCGTCCCGAAGCAGCTCGACAGGGACTCCGGCTCTGGGCGCCAGCGCAAACGCCGCCGCGCGCACCGCCGCATCCTCGTGTTCAAGCAGCGGGCCAACGAAACCGGCGGGCAGCGACAGCGCGGCCTCCGCCGCAGCCCCCATCGCCGCAGGCAGCAGCGACGCCGGCAGGCCCTTCGAGAGAACGATCCCGCTCAACCTCGTCCGGGCGGCGGCGCAGTCGAGGCGCGCGAGCGCGTTCAGCACCGCGTGCTGCTCCACCAGCGGTGTGCCGATCCCGAACCCTCGTCGCCGTCACCGGCGGCAAGACCGTCAGCGACGCCGACGCGGTCTGGAGCACGCTCGACATGGCGCGCGCGAAGTACGGCGACATGGTTTTGCTGCACGGCGGCGGCCCCGGCGTCGAGAAGGTCGCGGCGAGCTGGGCCGAAGCGCGCCGCGTCAACCAGGTGATCTGCCGCCCGGACTGGAACGCTCACGGCAAGGCCGCGCCCTTCCGCCGCAACGACGACCTGCTCAACCTGCTGCCCAAGGGCGTCATCGCGTTCCCAGGCTCCAGCATCACCGGCAACCTCGTCGACAAGGCGAAGCAGCTGGGCATTCCTGTCATGCAGGTTCAGCTCGCGGCATGACGTAACGCTGCCCTGGCCGCGCTCCATGAGCCTGATCGTCTCGGTCTCGTCGATGAGGGCCTTCTCGGTGGTGAGCGCGTCGCCGAGCACCTCCGTCCGGGCGGCAAGCAGGGTGCCGGCCCTCTCCATCCGCAGCACCGCGGCCTCGGCCTCGCCGATGGTGACCTTGCCGGGGCTCCAGGCAAGGGTAGCGGTGAGCAGGTCGGTGCGGGCGAACACGGCCTCACGTTCAGAGAGATGCTTCACCGCCCAGGCGGCCGCGCGGTCCGCTTCACCTGCCAATCCCGGCTCGACTACACAGTCCCGGCCGGCAGCCAGGCCGGGCAGGCCTTCGTGCGGCCACTGCCAGTGCCGAGCCCCCTCTGCGAGGTCCCGCGGGCTGAAGCCGAGATCGGCCGCCTGCCTCTGCCAGGTCTCCCGCAGCGCTTCCTTGTCCACGTCGCGCTTGTGCGAGCGCGTCATCAGCGCCGCGCGCTCGGCGACGCGCTGGTTGTCCGCCGGAGCGCCCTGTCCCCGCCCCTCCATGACAGCCTCGATCTCGGCGCGGCGTGTCGAGAAGGCCTCGATCACCGGCCTCGGCACGCCCGCGATCTCGAAGCGCCCGTCTGCGTGCGTTTTCTCGACCGCATAGCCGAGCCCCTCCAGTCCACGCGCCAGCTCGGCCCGGTAGAGCGCGCCGATCAGCATCTTCGACGCATACAGCCTCTCGTTTGCCATGGTGCGCCACTTGCCGGAGCGGGGCGTTCCCCCGGACCGGGGCGTTCCCCCGTCTTCGCCCAGCACCATGTTCGCGATCACCGCGTGCGTGTGCAGCTGCGGGTCGAGATTGCGGGAGGTGTCATGCCTGAAGGTGGCGGCGACGATGGACTGGCCGCCGGCGCGCACCATGCGCCCCTTCTCCGGGTCCCTCATCCTAGTCTCCGCCGCGTTGGCCTCGATCCACTTGAGAGACTTGCGCACGGCGGCGTCGTGGACACCGACGATCCGTTCGTCGCTGCCGATCAGCGCGGCCAGGGACACCGACTTGGGCGCGCTGAAGGTCAGGTCGCGACCGGGGCGGTGATCGATCTCGCCCTCCCTGCTCCTGCGTCCGAGACGGAGGCCGGAGCCGTCGGGGACCTCGCCCGCGAGGATGCCGGTGAAGAGGTCGGGATCGACGGAACCCTCCAGGCCCAGCGCCTCGGCGCCCTTTCCGAACCAGGCGCTGGCCTCCCGGTGTGCGGCATCGTCCCTGGCATAGTATCCGTCCCGCTCGTAATAGGAGACACCCTGTGCGGGCGAGGCGACGGCGCCGATCGAAACCACCATCAGTAGAAGTCCTGGCTGGCCTTGCGGCGCCTTCTCTTTGCGCCAGGCCTCGTGCCGAGGGGTCGCTGGTTCGACCCCGGCATCCTCTCATCGGAGGCTGCGCGCTCGCCATGCGACACGGTCGACCGAGCACTATTCGAGCCGTCGTCCCGCGCCGCGGCTTCGTGCTGTTGCGTAGAGTCCGATCCTGTCGGAGCGATGTCTCCAGCTCCGGATGCGCCAACATCGTGGCAGTCCTGCCCCTGCGCGCACGGCTTGCGGCTCGCCGAATCGGAACAACCCAGGATGGCAGAATTGTCGATCGCGGCGGGCGACGTAACTGTCGGCGCTGGTGGCGTTGTCGCGGACGGAAGCGTCTCGCGTGGGACGAGGTGCGCCTCGCAGTCGGGGCGTTGATCGAACCGAAGACCGGCTTCGTCCGGAAGCATTTCCGCAGTGTTCGCTCGATTCTGCGGCTCCGATCGCGCTGCCAACAGCGGCCGAGCCGTCGGATCATTGAATGCTGTGGACGAACCGGGAGATCTTCGCCGTTGCGTGAAATCGCTTGCCGCGGCGTCGACCGCATGACGATTGCCGATTACCGGCTTCGCCTCCCCGCTCTTCGTGCTGCTGGCTAACGCGCGTCGCGTGATTGACTTCCACACGAACCGCACGGACGCCGGGAGCGAATGCAGAGTTGATTTGAGCCGACGGCCGATCCAGCGTCGGGATTCAAGGGTCGTGCGTTTCTCTCCGGCGCGGCGGCGGCGCTGCCGGACCTTCCGCCAATAAACGATGCGTAGAACGAGGACGGTTCCAATCAAGAGTCCGCCGCCGATGCCGCCGCCCCACAGTGCGGCACCAAGGGCGTCGCCCAGCATACGGTCGCGCAGATCGACAATGTAGCTATGCCTTGCAATGGCATCGATGGTCCAGACCAGGACTTCCCCGTCGAAATCGCGGAGCTTCTTGGTCTTGTCGGAGGCGAAGACAACAAGCAGGAATTCGCTGAGCGCGTAGACGCCGAAGATGTGCCAGTCGTGGGCCGTGTACCTTGCGACGGTGACCCAGATCGCCCCGGCCAGGCCGAACACGACGGCGACAAGAACAACAAACAAGGCGAACGGGCTCCAGTCTTCCCAAACCCGCCCGGCGGTATACAGGCTCCGATCGACGGCACGGCCCAAGCCGATCATGATGAGACCTCCTCTTCGAAGGGACCGGGAGACGGTGCCTGGGTCGCCTTCACGCCGATTACGATGACGCTCCCGCCTCGGCCGGAGCGGCCGCGCTCTCCCGAACGACGGGCTTGGTGACATGCGCCCCATGGCCCCTTGAGCCGCCGCGCCGGCATCTCGTCAGACGCCCGGTTCTGCCTCGGTCATGGCCTCCGGCTGCCGCACTCGCGGGACATCCCTGGCCGTCATCGCCGGCATGCAAAAAGGTCGAGAAGCTCCCAAGCGATCTCCCGCAGGAGCGCGACCAGCTTGGGCACGCTCATCGTCGCGACGACGCAGACCATCACGCAGAGCGTCAGAAGCACCACGTCGGTGGCCGGGTCCATTTGGCACAGCAGGCTCGTGCAGGGAGTCTCTACGCCAGCCTCCGACGGCATCCTTTCGATGGACGCCGGCAAAGGCAGCGACGTCTCCGAATACGCCGGATCGGCGTCGGGAACCGCCGACGCCTCCTCCACGGTAGCGCTGGATTCCGCACCTGGCGGAAGATCGGCACCGACCGTCATCGCCTCGGCTCCCTGGGGCCGTCGGCGCCGTCATCCTCCGCGCCCCCGTCGTTTTCCTCGTCTCCGTCATGCTCCTTGCCCTGGTCTTCCAAGGCCTCACTCCGCGGCCCGTCGTTGGAGGTCGAGTTCCTTCGCCGCGTTGACGCCCACTTCACGATATCGGACAGCAGATAGCGCACCACGCTGCCGAAGTTGTAGTAGGCCGGACCCCCCACCGCGCGAACGGTAGCTCTCCAGCGTGCGGTGGCTCAGCCCCAGAAGCGCCGCCGCTTCCTTCGTCTTGATGTAACAGATGTTGCCGCCCATCTCCGTTTCTCCTCCTGGCCTGAAGCATCGACCGGAACCGCCACACCCCCTCATCGACCGTGGCCCCCAACGCCCCGCGTTCAGCCGCGCTCGCGTGCCTCGCCGTGGAGGCGCGCTCCCGGTCGACGGCGGCCTGCCTCGGCGACCGCCCCCGCCCCGGCCTGAGTACGATGCCGGGATCGCCCGCCTGCCGCCGCCCGAACAGGTACGGCTTGATGCCGGTCACCTTCAGGAAGGCCTCCAACCTCCGCACGAAGCGGGGACCGATCCTCTCCGGGTCTCGTGTAGGCTGGGACCCTGTCGGCATTCTCCGGGCGTATCTCCGAGTCCCGGTCGAGACGGCTGGGGAACGGCCCGTCGTCGACGGCATCCCTGCCCAAGCCGGAGCGCTTCAACCGGTCGCGCGCGATGCGCGCCTCGATGGCGCCGATGAGAGCCTGGCGGCTATTGGGAATGTTGGGGTGGCAGTCCGATCCACTTCCCATGGGGAGAACATATAGAGATCGGCAGGGCGTGAGCAACTGACATCAGGAGGCAAAAGGATACGAACACGAGGACACGAGAGGACATGCGCCCGCAGGCGTACGCTGTGGCCCCACTAGCTACGACAAAGAGAGCCGTTCACGATTTCGTGAGAGGCCGAAGTGGAAGGAGGAGGCGATCACCTCTTACTCTCGTCGCAGGCATCCTCGGCTTCCTGCGCGACGTCCAGCGCCGCTTCGAGACCGCCGTGCTGCTGGTCCACCATGCGCGCAAGAGCGACGCCACAAGGCCGGGCCAGGCCCTGCGCGGCGACAGTGAGCTGCACGCGTGGGAGGCCTCGAACCTTTATCTGCGACGCCGTGACCGGCAGACCCTCATGACCGTCGAGCACCACGCCGCTCGCGGTCTCGACGACATCGAAATCGAACTCAAGGAGGACGGAGAGGAACCGACCTTCCGCCTGCGCCAGCCGCCCTCGGCCGGCCAGGGCGCCTCAGCCCGAACCCCCCGAAGGCCGCATCCTCAAGGTGCTCGCGGCCGCCAGGGCGCCGCTTTCCCAACGCCAGATCCGCGAACGCGCCGCAACCCGCCGCAAGACTGGCGGCGCCGTCCTGAAAAGCGCGTCCAGAAGGGACGCATCGAGCGCAACGCCGAGGGCCACTACAGCGTCGTCGCAGGCGCAACGGACAAGGCGGCGTCGACCGACGCCGTCGACGTCAGCCGCAGGCCGCAGGTCCCGAGGTTCCCGAATCCAGGTTCCGCCAACGCCTAGGGGTTCGAGGCGGAGCCACCTTCCGGAACCACCCACGTCCCGACGGTGTGTCGGGTGAGAGGACCCCGACGCGACAGTACGTCAACTCGCCGACCCTTCTTCAGGGCCGGCAGATCCGCAAAGCTTACCTGTGCCATTGCCCGATCATCAAATCCGAAACTCCTGCACAAATTATGGCGGGCGCGACTTGATCAGACCTTCCCTAACGCTGGCATTTCGAGAAAGCGGACGGCGCGCCGTCCGGCGTCGATTGTGTGGAATAGTCGAGGCTCACATTGCCCTGGGCCGGCCTATTGAAGGAGAGCGAGTGGATGCTGTGACCCGCAATCCACCGAAATCGTGCTCTTCTGCCCGATACGTTGACCCGTTGGTCGTCAGCATTGGAGCAGACCGTCTCATCGGAGAAAGCAAACAATGTCGCGAACACGGCTGACGCGGACTCCTCGATATCGAAGCTCACGCTGGTCACGGGCTCGAATTGGCCGCCCATTTCCGACCACCATCCGAGCAGCGACGGCTCCTCCTGCCCTCGCACTGGAGCGCTGACGGAAGGGCCCGGCAGCAGGGACAACACCTTGAGCTCAGAATCCAGATCCTGTCCGGAAACCACCAGCGACCTCCCCGATGGCGTCACTGTCAGATCGGGCGCGAAGTGAAACCACTGCCGGTAGTCGTGACTCTTCTTTTCGTTGTCCCATACCCAGTCGAAAACCAGCAGCCAGTCGTGGGGCTTTAGCACCAGCAGTCTGGCGTGCCGCATGGTCCGGAACTGCCGCGCATGGGTCTCGATGAAGAACAGCCCATCCCCGGTCTCGCCCCAGCGTTCCAAAGCCGATCCGTAGGGCTTTGAGCCCTTGCGATCGAAGCTCCGCCCATCGAGTTCGACGGTGTTGTGGGCACGAGTCGATTCGACATAGACCCGCTTGGGGTCAGAATACCAGAACCCCTGCTTCCAGAGATCGGAACCCTTCTCCGTCCTGCCGAGATAGCCGTAGCGGCCCGCGTCAATAAGGATATCGGTACCCTGGTCGTACCAGACGAAAGACAGGTCGTCCGCCTGCTTGTGGACGCGGGAGTGAAATGCAGCCGTCTGGGCCAGATAGGCCGCTTCTCGGAAGTCTTCACCGCCCGCCCAATCCGACCTCACGACAGCCAGCCCACCATCGGGAAAAACCGCTAGCCGTCGAGACTCGGGCATGCCGTCGCCCCCCGCAGAGATGGCGTAGTCCAAGAACTCCGTACAGCCAAACAAGGCATTCCGACGTTTAAAATCGATTCGATCGGAATCTCCGAAATTCGCGATTGTCCGGTTTGGCATGATCATCCACGCCAGCACGTTACACAAGCTGTCGAGCTGTTTCCGCAGAGACAATGTCTTGGCTGTTAGATCCGGTTGATTCAACGTCGCAATTGCTCGCGTCAATGAATAGTGATACTCGGGAGAATGCTCCAAATGCACACCCTCGGCGCTGAAGTGGCGACCGATCATGTGCAGCAATCGATCCGCAGCCTGCTTTTGAAATACCGAGAGATATTCGAAGTGTGAATACCTTGCGGCGGCAAAGAACTGACCCAATGCCTGATAAAATCCATGGTTGCTATGAGACTTTATGTTGTTGTCATCAGACAAATAGTCGAAGTGCCCCAACAACGAATGCCAAAGCGGCATGAGTCGGACAGCTTCCACGAATTGGTTCCTGCACATGGCGTCCAGGATATAAGCCAATTGAGGCACTCTCCTTCCAACAGCCATATCCTACCAAGTGAAATCATCAGCTGAATTGCGCAGCTCACGACGGAAATAGGGGTGTTGATGGATCCAATCTTCTGCAACTGCGAAAGCAAAAGAAAGATAATCTTGTTGCTGAGTTTCAGAATGCCTCGCTAGGACTGACTGCAACGGACGCCAAGAGTTCAAGAGATAGTTCCATGAGCGATCCACCGAACGCAAACGGTTCCAGTCGATTGGGGACACAAGTGGGAATGGAGGTTGCTGTCTCTCGGTCCAACCATTAGAGATTGTGTCGTCCGGATTGCCTCTGGCCAACAGCGGTCCCAGTCTGTACGAGATCAGCTCCTGGCTCTTCAATCGACTGCAGACTTGGTCGATCGGCATTGTCATAAGTTCTTCTCGCCATCCAGACTGCGGTTCCTTGAGTTGCGCATCCGCAACGTGCTCACGAGCGGTCTCTTCGTTCTGTTGGTCGGACGATGGCGATTCGGCCGCCCCTGGACATGGCAAGCCGACGCTGGCGACAATCAATATCGCACCGCAGAGCAAGATGGCAGTCGCGGGCAAGGTTCCAGGGCCGTGACGGGGTCGCAAAAGGCAAGACCCACGGGAGCCAGCCTGGACAGCGTAAGAGAGGTTTGCCAATGGAATCTTCATCGACAGTTGTCCCGGGTTTGAAGGGAGCGCTACGGGCCGGACAATACTGATGATGGCTCTCCCACCGCTCAAATCATGACTCGCTCCCATTCCAAACCAGTCTGGACGTTACGACAATCTTGCAAGAACTCTCCGTCTTCGGTCTCCGCAGCAGAATCCCTGTCATTTGCTCTTCGAACCAGCAGAACGCTAAACGGGTCGGCCGAATATATGCGACAACCGGTTCTCACCATCTCCGTCAACATGCCCTCATATTCCTTCCCAGCACGATCGGAAAAATGACACTCTTTCAGCACGTCGCGACGGACGATCAAGGTCGCATCAGAAACGAAATCCGTAAACTCGTGGTAGCCCCGCACGCTGCGTAGCGCCATAAAATCCTGGTCTTCACTGTAAATAAAGTACGTTCCCTTTCCCAAGACCTCCGCCTGGGAAAATCCAGATGCCAGCATCAGGTCTGACAGATAGTTTTTCCCATAATGAACATCAGCGTACATGTTGGCGACATAATCTCCCGACGCGCTCTCACTTCCCCTAATGAGAGCCTCAAAGCGAGACTGGCGCCCCTCCAACCGCAAGATCCGCACATTATCCAGGCGCTCGATTTCCGCCTCAATAGAGTCCACATCAATAGCTGAATTATCTAAAAGCAGCAAAAGCTCTTTTTCCTGATAATTTTGTTTTTCGTAATTCGCGATAGCCTGATTCACGTTCTCCGGACGACACCTTGTCATGACGACACTCACGGATGGCTGTTGCATTGACATCGCTGGAACAACCCCGACGCGAGCGAACATCTCCTCTATGCGGTGCCTGTACGTATGATGTTGATGGACGTGACGGTATCCAAGGTGCCCCTCCCGCATGCGTAGCTCCTCGTCGGCAAGCAACTCCTTCAGGTGACCGGCTGTGTCCTGCGAACAGTGCGCAATCCGCGCGTACTCTCCCAACACGGCACGAAGTCCCTCCGAGTCTGCGGAAATCACCGGTGTTCCACAGGCCAGACTTTCATATACTCGGCGAGAGAACATTGTAGGAGAGTCTGTCACGCTGTTCACATTCAACATAACATCGTAGCATCGGTATGCTGTGAGCATCTGTTTGTAGTCCAGCGATCCCTTGATCGCGGGAAGATAGCGATCCGGGAAACGATACTTCGAGGAGCTGTATCCGGGTCGGTTAAAGTTCCGGTCAAATATGTGCAATCCAAAGACTAAAGCCGGCTCAAGGAGGTCGTGCAATCTATTGTTGCGATGGGGATACTTTTCCATCCAGCTTCCGGCAAAGCATACGGAATACCGTGGCCAGGAGCTCTTGCGAAAGGGATTGTGTATGCGCGGTTGGCTAGCGAAGGGCATGAGGTAAATTCGATCATGTCCGCACAACTGCCTGTACGCTGGAATGCAGTTCGCGTCAGTCGTAAAGACAAAATCGAATTCCTTGGCGGCATCAATGAATACTTCAAAGTTAGGAGGATCTTCCTTGTTCCAGAACACTGTAGGTATGCCGTTGTCTCTGCAGTAACTCAAGAGTTCTCGCAAGGGATTAGCGTTTCGTTGCGTGAAGTCTGCGATCAGGTGGCGCCAAGCGCCGTTGTTCCCCGACCACGCGGATTCGACCAACAAGACTTGGGGCCGAGCTCTTTCAAGGTCCAGCCTCCAGCGCTTCGGCTCCAAGAGCACGAGATCCATCTCGTAACGAAAGCAGTGTTCAGTGAACGTGTCTAGAATCGCCGCCACAACCGGAGCGCCTGAGATATGCGGCGTAGGCATCGCGAGCTCGGGAAACGTGATGGGAGGTCCTCCACTCCGAAAGAGCAACTCTTGCTCACGCGTAAGTCGTGGTGAACGGGTCGATCGGTACATGCGCCATAGTTGAAAGGGCACCTTCCACAGAGTACGCGGCTCCTTGGCGGCTGCGACCAGCACCTGACCTGCCTTGTACGAGGTGCTGTCAAGCAAGTTATGAACACGCTGCTCAAGGACCCGGACTTCTCGCGAATGGCCGGATTGAACTGAATCCGCTACGTCATGCAAAAGTTGAGCCCAGATCCCGGCTTCAAACTGCGACCAGCTTCCCGGGCTCGGCCTGTCGAATTGACCGACGAACCGGAGGTCTTCCTCGGCGAGCGACAGGGAAACGGGAACGGTACTCTTTCGCAGCCATTCCATTAGCGATGTCAGGTCAAAGTCATTTTCGCTTGATGAAACCGCGCTAAACCTTGGCTGAAAAATGATCAGTCTCGTGTGCGATCGCGACAGTTCCGCCCGAATACTGTCCAGCAGGGTCTTCGAAGCATTCTTTTTTTGTGGCATTCCAAACACAATTACGGTATCGGTCTTTCTGGACGAACCAGTGGCTATTTCATCTTCCGCAGCTAGACCTCCCGTTGAAGATGAATTGTCCAGTTTTCTTTGTGACCCGGCGTCCGTTTGTGCGTCGATGTCCGCGGGCAACAACACGGCAGAGTCGTGTCGGTAGGTAATCACGTTAAAGCGCAGGCGATCCAAGGAGGCGAGCAACTGCACATCGCAGTCCCCGACCACTGCGACACTTTGGCCTTCCACCCGATCCGTAATCCAGTCGATCGCTCTATCGCCTGACGAAGTCAGACCGAGAGGACTTCCCGCGTTCCGTATTCCCGAAGAGTTCTTCGCATGCGTCGGCGATGCAGGCGTGTTCACATGACGCGCACCCGTGGCGGGCGCCGGCCGGAAACGCTCTGACGAGAAACTGACGTTGATGGCGGGACCATTGCGGCGTCTGGCAGCAGCCAAGGAGAGTCGAGCCACATCGATAGGCAAATGAATGGTTTTCCAGGGACTACGAGCAGCGTCCACGATCAGTGTTCCCAACTGCCAACGAATACTCCCTCTAAGCCTTGTTGCTTTGTCCCGTTCAACCTCAACCTTCCGCTGCAAGTCGGACGCTTTAGTCTCTGCCCCCTCGAGTTGTAGCTGCAACTCTCTTGTCCTGCTGCGGCCTTGCTCAACATTTTTCGCGAGCGCTGTCGCCTTGACCGTCAGCTTCTGGCCCCGCTCTTCAAGCGCACCAACGCGCCCCTTATGCCTTTCAACATCGCCATACAATCGCTGCTGAGAGGACACTAATGCGGTTTCAGTCATACCAAGCAACTCATCGGCAGTCAGTCGCTCCCAAGACTCCTGCATGGAGCTCGAAGCGCGACCAACCATACGAATGTAACCGTCTACAATTTGAAGGCTTTCTAAGGCGCAGCAGGGCTTTACGAGGTCACAAAACTCCGACAAACAGAAAGTCTGTCGATGATCTTCGTCGGGATGATACCCGAAGGGCGTCGTGATGATCACTCTGCCACCCGGACGAATGAGCTCCAGGCTCCGATGCAATAGCGCCTTGGGATCTTTCAGGTGCTCTAGAACTTCTCCCATCACCAGCGTATCGAACCGATCATCGAGCAAGCGCGAATGCGCCAAATCGCCCTGAACGAAGCGCACACGTGCTCGCACCTCTTCGGACTCGCGTTCGAGCAGCTTTCGGGCGAACGCAAGCGCTTCGACGTTGATATCCACACCGGTAACATCGAACTCCTTGCGAGCCAAGAGAATTTCAAGTGCGCCCTCGCTGCAGCCCACATCCAAAACTCGCGAACCTCGCGTTTGATCTACCATCCAGTCGATTCGTCGGCGGAGGACTTCGGCAGAGACACCTCTTTCGATCATTGCAAAGTAGACTTGCGAAACCCGATCGCGGTGCGCGTCGCTGGAACGCTCGTCAGTACCGTTGCTCACGCTGCACCTCTCTGCAGGAACCAATGTGACGACCAATCAGAAAGCAACCGGACATTCACAATTGAAACTGCTCTACGGTGTCCGGCTAAACCGTGAAAACGCAGGCGTAAATCACCAGCGTTTGTAGGCACGCAAACATGTCGCTGTCAGTCGCTCTCGCATACGCAGGCGCAGCGGCGGCAGCGTAAACATGCATTAGTGGAACTTATTTTGGGGGCGCGCAGCACAACACAAATGCAGCGCGGTGCACCCGGCGGGCTGGTCGAAGAGACTACGCCAACTCACCGTGGCTGCCACGCGCCTCGGGTATCAACAACAATCTTGCCGTCCAACAAGGTTGCATCCAATGCTCGAAACTCGTGGTGATCGGTGAGAAGGACGGCCACTCGACTCGAATGAAGAGCTTCCTGCAGGGTTACAAGTTCGGTGCGAGCATTGTCGGTCAACTCTGGGGGCAGCGTCTGTATATGCGGCTCAACGACTAGCAGGCGTCCGGACGTCGCTTCCTGCAATCCCTGCACGACCAGGATCGATGGGCTTTCCCGCAAGTCTCCAGTATCGGCCTTGTAGCTGAGACCAAGGCACGCGATGTCCACATCAAATGCTCCCTTACACGCTGCAATGACGCATTCGACTATCTTCCGAGGTCTGGCGTCATTGACGCAACGCGCTGTTTCAATCAGCGGTGTCAAGCCTGACGCACCATGCACGATAAACCAGGGATCGACGGCAACGCAATGACCGCCAACGCCCGGGCCAGGGCCAAGAACGTCGACCCGGGGATGCCGGTTGGCCAGCTCTATAAGTTCCCAGGTATCCACGCCGTGGTAGTCGCAAATCGATGCAACTTCATTGGCGAACGCGATGTTGACGTCCCGGTACGCATTTTCAGCCAACTTCACCAACTCGGCCGTGCGAGGGTCCGTTGTCGAACAGGCGCCTTTCAGAAAAATGCCATATAGAGTCTTCGTTGCTTCAGCGCATGCGGGCGTAACTCCACCGATAACGCGATCATTGTTGACAAGCTCCGCAAGAATACGTCCCGGCAGCACGCGCTCGGCACTATAGGCAACCCGAATGTCGCTGGCCATCCCAGCGGAGTGCGGAAACGACAGATCCGGTCGTAGTTCTGACAGCCACTGGCAAAGCAATTCCGTCGTACCGACTGGTGAGGTCGACTCCAGAACCACCAGATTTCCTGACTCCAATACAGGTGCCAAGTCTCCAGACGCGGCCTGCAAGTAACTGAGATCAGGAACATGTCCGTTCTTCAGGGGTGTGGGAACCGCAATTATAAAAGCATCGGCCGCAGTGGGGTGCTGTTGGGCACGAAGCTTCCCACTGGCAACTGCCCTACGTAGCAAGGCATCGAGGTTGGGCTCTGCGATCGATGTTGCGCCGGCGTTTATCGCCATGACGCGCTCGGGAGCGACATCGACCCCTATCACCTCGACATTGTTCGTTGCAAATGCTACTGCCGTCGGAAGTCCAACATAGCCGAGGCCGATAACGCAAAGACGACTGATGCGATCAATCATTGATCAAGTCTCGCACGATCCGTTTACTCGCATGGCCATCGCCATATGGGTTGTGGATTCGGGCCATCGCCGCATACGCATCCTGATCGTCAAGCAACGTTGCTGCCTCTCCAACTATGAGATCAGGGTCGGTGCCGACCAGCTTCACCGTTCCAGCTTCAACAGCTTCCGGCCGCTCCGTGACTTCTCTCGTAACGAGCACCGGCTTACCAAGCGACGGAGCTTCCTCTTGTATGCCACCCGAATCCGTGATGATGATGCAGGCCTCGGTCATGAGGTGCACGAATGCCAGGTAGTCGAGAGGAGGCACCAAGTGTATGCGATGGTGAGATCCCAGGATTTTATGGACCGGCTCACTTACATTCGGATTCGGATGGACTGAATACACAACAACAACATCGTCACGCGCAGCGATACGAAGTAAGGCTTCGCACACACCTTCAATGGGAGGACCGAAATTCTCGCGTCGATGACCGGTAACCAGGACCAAACGGCTTCGAGCGTCGCCGACAGGCAACGCTGCTCCTAGCTGCCCAATTGCGACTGGGTCATTCTTGATAGTTTCTACGACATGCAACAAAGCATCTATTGCAGTGTTGCCTGTGAGTGAAATTCCTTCTTCCGGAACTCCTTCGGCAAGAAGATTGTCTCGCGCTCGTTTCGTGGGTGCATAATGCCGATCACTCAATGAGTCAATCAACCGTCGATTCATTTCTTCGGGCCAAGGCATCCAAACGGAGCCACTGCGTAGCCCGGCTTCCACATGTCCGACGGGTGTCTTGGCATAAAACGAAGCGAGGGCCGCTGCCAACGCGGTCGTCGTGTCGCCTTGCACCAATACGCGATCCGGGCGCAATTTGGAAAGAACTTCTGTCATCCCAGTCAAGACCGAGCCAGTAACGTATGTCAAGTCTTGGCCGGGTTTCATAATTCTCAAGTCAAAGTCGGGGCGAAGCCCGAATGACTCAAGCGCTGAGTCCAGCATTGGACGATGCTGGCCGGTCGCGCAGATGAAGTGCTCAACGCCGTTAGCCGAAGACAAGGCGCGCGCCACCATCGCCATCTTGATTGCCTCCGGCCGCGTTCCGACAACCGATAAAATGCGCATTCAACTCATTTCTGTTCTTTTCCAGTGGAGCCGGACAGGAGCACGAGGCATCTTCCCATGGAGGCGTGTGCGCTGTCGAGAATCTCTTGGTGATCGGTGACGTACGGCATTATGTGTCAGTGGGGAAAGGGGTACTCCCCGTGGTTATGCGACAGCCACGAGCAGGAGCGCTCCGATGCCACAGCGTACTGTGACGATTGAGAGTCTACCGATGGCCTTTGAGATCGTGAAGGCGATGCAAGCGGACGGCTTGGAGTGGGGCGAGGGCTACCGCCCGCTGGGGCGTGAGGCGCTCGCCGAGATCCTCCAGGGCCGGATGGCCGAGGCGGTCGATTACTGGCTCGACAGCCTCGATGGCCTCGCCACGCGCGACCGGCGCAACGGCACCTATTCTCGCCATCCGTTGAACGAGCTCGGCGACGACGAGCACCGCGTGACCCCTCATCCTGTTTGTCGCGCCGCAGCCATGGAAGACGGCGAGCGTTCCGTCTGGATACTCATGCACCCTGACCCTTGCCTTGACGTAGTGGTGGCGATGTCGGTCGGGCGGGAGCTGCAGGCTGAGCCCGCGATAGCGCACGGTGTTGTCGTCGGAGACGGTGCGCTCCTCCTGGATGCAGAGGATATCGTCGAGCGCACCGGTGAAGGGGATGAAGGCCGAGCCTTCGGCCTCGGGCATCACCTGGAAGCCGGCGTTGTGAAGCGTCAGATAGACCTCCCTGAGGAAGCGGTTGGCCCCGGCTATCCCGGTGATGCCGGCGAGCCGGAGCTCCTGGGGCAGGCGCCTCTGCAGGGTACCGAACATGCGCTCGGACTGCCTCCTGGCCTCAGGCGAATAGGCCGGGATCAGCTCGATGCCGAGCTGCCGGAGCGCGCGCCCCACCTGGGTCGGCTTGTCCTTGTCCACCGTGCCGCCGGCGTCCGGCGTGTGCCAGTAGTGGCTGGCCCGGTCGGCATAGAGCGAGCAGAACCGCCCGCGGTCTTGGATCACCTCAGAGAGCGCCCGGAAGCTCGACATCGTGCCCTCTTCGTCGACGAAGAAGGCCGAGCAGATCTCTGACGTGGCGTCGTCCATGGTGACGATCAGGTCCAACCAGCGGCCGGGTACCCATTCATGGTGCGAGCCGTCCCCCGCCTTCGCAGGGGCAGGCTCTGGTGCACCATCATGCCAGGCAACGCGCGGCGCGGCCGTTTGCGCCGGTGTGCGCCACCGCGCCTGGGCGCCGGGCCCATGCGCCCACGTGCCTGCAAGGTCAGGCACACCCAGGTGTAACTGCGCCCGTAGCCGTGCTCGGCCACCAACTTCTCGTGGAAGTGCTTGGCAGTGAAGTCCCAGTAGCGGGTGTCGAACAGCGCAAGCACCCGCACCACCTCGTCCACCGGCGCGCGCCGGGCCGAGACCCGGCCCAGGCGGCGGTCGTAGAGACCCTCCGCCCCTTCCGCCTCGAAGCGATCGCGCCAGCGCCGGAAGGTCCGCTCCGACGCGCTGGTGGTGGACTGTCCGCTCTTCTACGCGAGCCTGAACGCGCCGTCAAAGCGGGACATCCTGGGGATGCTGATTTTGTCGATCCTTACCGGGCAGCGGCGCTATGCGCACATCACGGCGCTGCGCGGCGACGGGATCAATCCGTGGCTGTTGGGCGTGACCAAGTTGGCGAGCGAGGATTCGGATGGCCTTCCGCCTCGGCCAACCGCTCCGATTGCTACTGGCTGGAGCGACAGTTGCCGGGCGGGGTTCGCACCCGCTGGTGAGCGTGACCGCTCTTTCAGCGGGGATCGGGGCCTGATCCGCTCGAATTA
>JAPPHR010000009.1 GCA_028820995.1 Rhodospirillales bacterium | reverse complement strand
CCAGGAGGACGTTCATGCCCGGGCCCGCACGCGCCACCAGGACCATCCCGCCCGGGGGGTTGCTAAGCCGCGCCGGGTTGACCGGCACGGGCTTCGCAAAGCCGAAGACGAACGGCGCGCCGAGGGCGATGAGGGCACCCGGCAACAGGATCGTGCCCACCGGGTGGACGTGCTTGATGGGATTGAGGGTAAGGCGGCCGAGCCGCGCCGCCGTGTCGTCGCCCAGCTTGAGCGCCGCCCAGCCGTGCGCGACCTCGTGCAGGGTAATGGCGAACAGCACCGGGATTATCCAGACCGATGCAGCGAGCAGCCAGGCCTCGATCATTGGGGCGCTACCCCGGCGAGCAAGGCTTCGAGTTCGCGCCGGCCGTCTGCGTCGTCGAACGCGTCGGGTGCCTGCTGCGCGGCGAGCATTCGGTCGAATCGCTCCTGCGCCCGGCCCGCGAGCCTCGGTACCGACGCCGCGACGTCCTCCATTTCGTCCCGCTTTCCGTTGCAATGAAGGGCCAGGTCGCAGCCGGCGGCGAGCGCTGCGGCGGCGCGCCCTCCGACCGACCCCGTCAACGCTCCCATGGAGAGATCGTCGCTCACCAGCAGGCCGTCGAAGCCTAAGACGCCCCGCACCACACCTTCGATGACCGCCGGCGAGAGCGTGCCCGGCCGCTTGGGATCGAGCGCGGAGTAACACACGTGCGCCGTCAGGCCCGCGGGCGCGTCGCGAAGCGCGAGAAACGGCACGAAATCGCGGGCGCGCAAGGTTTCGAGCGGCGCGTCCACCTGCGGCAGTACGGCGTGGCTGTCGGCTGTCGCCCGCCCGTGGCCCGGCAGGTGCTTCACGGCCGGGACGATCCCGCCGGCGCGCAGTCCGTCCGCCACCGCGCGGCCGAGCGTCGCCACCAATTGCGGATCGGAGTCGAACGAGCGGTCGCCGACCACCTTGCTCGCGCCGGGAAAACGCAGGTCCAGCACCGGCACGCAGTTGACGGTGAATCCGAGCGCATGCAGATCCGCCGCTATCAGACGTGCGTTCAGCCAGGCCGCCCGCGCACCCGCGGCGCTGTCGAAGTTCGCCAACGCTCCGAGCTGCGCCGGTGCCGGCGGTGCGTGCCAGTGGGGAGGGCCGAGCCGGACCACGCGGCCGCCCTCCTGATCGACCAGCACCGGCGCGTCGACCCGGCCCACCGCCGCGCGGAGCGCCTCGATCAACGCCTGCGTCTGTTCCGGGCTCTCGCAGTTGCGCTTGAACAGGATGAATCCTGCCGGATCGGCATCGGCCATGAAGCGGCGTTCGCTGTCGTCGAGCGCCACGCCCGCGCAGCCCAGAACCATCGCGCGCGGCGCGCCCTGCGCCGTCACGCCGGCCTCAATCCCGAGGCACGAAGCACGCGAGCCCGCGCTCCTTGAGTTGCGCGCAGACCCGCTGCGCCGCCCCTGCGTCGCTGAGGGGGCCGGCGCGCAGCCGGTACGTGATACCGCTGTCGCCGCTATCGACCGGCATGATCAGCGGGCTCAGGCCGACGAGCACGTCCCCGTGACGCCGGCGCAGCATCTCCCAGTGGCCCTCCAGCGGGCTCCTGGTATTGGCGGCACCGAGCTGGACGTAGCGCCAGGTGCGGGAGCCCGATTGCACCGGCTCTGGCGCCGTCACGACGGTCTCTTCGACCGGCTCGGTCGGCGGAGCGGCGCGCGCGGCGCGGACCGGCTTGAAAATCGGCAGCGGCACCGAACCCACGTACTGTTGCCGTCCAGGGGCCGAAGCCGCCTCGGAGTCCCGCTCCAGGAGTTCATCGAGGAGGGCCAGAGTCTCAGGTTCGAGCTCTGGCACGTTTTCGGCCGAGGCGGGAACATCGGCCGCCGGCGACGGCGTTTCATTGGCCGACGCAGGGTCGTCAAGCTCCGGCAATGGCGCCACGTCAACCCGTGTGGCAGCCAGCGTTCCCGGTTTGGGCGGATGCGGTCTCGGGACCGAGTCGGGCCACGGGGCGTCGAGTTCCGGCAAGAGGGCTTCCTCGATCGGGTCCGGCTCCGTCGGCGCCTCGATGTCCGTCGGGCGCGCCTCTTCGGCCGCGTCAGGCTCCGGCGTCTCGGACTCCGGCGGTGCTGCCTGCTCGACCGTGGCAGGAGCGGGCTCTTCGACGCCGCCGGACTCCGGCTGAAGAGTCGCGACTTCCCTCTCCCCTCCCGATGCCGCGACCGCCAGCTCTTCCGCACGGTCCGTCTCCGGCTGCGGCGGGCTCATCGGCTCTTCCGGCGGCGGCAGTATGCGCTCCGGCGCTTCCTCGGGATCCGACGTGGTCAGCGTCTCGTAGATCAAGGTGCCCTGGTTCGGGATCTCCAATCCGCCCGGATCGGCCGGACGGACCTTCCAGGGCTCGGCCGACGCGGTGATGAGCGGCACCGAGGCCTCGTCCAGAGGCGGACCGTCGCCGCGCATCTCCATGACCGCCCAGGCGCCACCCGAGAGCGCAGCGGCGCCGAGAAGGATCCAAACGGGAAGCAGCCGGGGACGCCTGCTCTCCGCCTTCTCGTCGCCGGCAGGTTCCGCCCCTTCCTCGGCGACGGGCTCTGGCGGCGGCGGCGTCTCCGAGCCAGGCGGCTCTGGCGCCGACGGGGTCTCCGGGCCGTCTTCGCCGCCGCTCATCGCATCTCCTGCACCGGCTCGACTCCGAACAGTGCCAGCCCCTCCGCAATAACGATCTTGACGGCGCTGATCAATGCGAGCCGGGCGCGCGTCTCCGCTGGGCGCTCGCCGTCCACGAAACGGAGCCGCGGGTCGTCCTTCCCCCTCGTCCACAGCAGGTGGAAGTCGGCGGCGAGTTCCTGCAGATGGAAGGCGATCCGGTGCGGCTCATGGGCGAGCGCGGCGCCGACGAGCACCCGCGGCCATTGGCACAACCGGCGGATCAAATCGAGCTCGGCCGGATCGTCCAGGCTCGTGAGATCCGCGCGGGCGAGAGCGGCGGGCGCAAGCTCGGGCTCGGGCACGATCTCTGCCCCGCGGCGCAGCGCCGAACAGGCCCTCGCATGGGCATACTGAACGTAGAAGACCGGGTTGTCGCGCGACTGCTCCGTGACCCGGCGCAGGTCGAAATCGAGCGGCGCATCGTTGCGACGGGTCAGCATAATGAAGCGGACGACGTCCCGCCCTACCTCATCGACTACATCGCGCAGGGTGACGAAGCGCCCGGCCCGCTTGGACATCGCCACCGGCTCGCCGCCGTCGAGCAGCTTCACCATCTGGCATATCTTCACGTCAAGACTCGCCGAATCGCCGGAAAGCGCTGCTACGGCAGCCTTCATCCGCTTGACGTAGCCGCCGTGATCGGCGCCCCAGACGTCGATCAGGTCGGTGAAGCCGCGCTCGATCTTGTCGCGGTGATAGGCGATATCGGTGGCAAAGTAGGTCCAGGCGCCATCCGACTTCCTGAGCGGCCGGTCGGTATCGTCGCCGAAGGCGCTGGCACGGAAGAGACTCTGTTCGCGCGGCTCCCAGTCTTCGTCGCGCTTGCCCTTTGGCGGCTCGAGCACGCCGCTATAGATGAGACCGGCGGCTTCCAGTGCGGCATAGGCGTCGTCGACGCGGCCCTCGTCGACCAATTCGCGCTCCGAACGAAACACGTCGTGGCGAACGCCCAGCGCGTCGAGATCGGCCCGCACGAGGTCCATCATCGCGTCGATGGCAAAGCGACGAATCTCCGGCAGCCAGGCCGATTCCGGCTCCTCCAGCCAGCGGCGGCCGTCGCGGGCCGCAAGCGCCTTGCCGACGGGGACCAGGTAGTCGCCCGGATAGAGCCCCTCGGGGATGGTGCCGATGGCCTCTCCGCACGCCTCGCGGTAGCGGGTGTGGACCGAGCGGGCCAGGGTGTCGACCTGGGCACCTGCGTCGTTCACATAGTATTCCCGCGTTACCGCGAAACCCATGTGGGCCAACAGGTTGGCGAGAGCGTCGCCCACCACTGCACCCCGCGCGTGGCCCACATGAAGCGGCCCGGTGGGATTGGTTGAGACGTACTCGACGTTGACCGGCTGGCCGCCCCCGAGGTTCGTGGCGCCGTACCCCGGGCCCGTCGCCAGCAGCTCGGAAAGCCGCGCCCACCAGAACTCGTCCGTCAGCCTGAGGTTGACGAAGCCGGGGCCGGCCACCTCGGCAGCACGGATTTCTACGCGCCCTTCCATCCGCTCCGCCAGGTGTTCGGCGATCTCCCGTGGCTTGCGGCGCGCTTGTTTGGCAAGGACAAGCGCCGCGTTGCACGCCGCATCGCCGTGCTCCGCCTCGCGCGGCGGCTCGACCGAGACGGACGAAAGATCGAGTCCCGCGGGCAACGCACCAGCGTCGCACAGCGCTTCTATCTCCATCCGAATAACATCGGACAAGTAATTGAAAACATTCATCTCCAAAGCACCGTATCGAAGAGATTGCGATGTTCCTGAATGGCGAACCGATCGGTCATTCCGGCGACGTAGTCGGCGACCACGCGCGCCGTCGTCAGGTTCCGCGGCCCGTCGCATCGCTCTCGCCATTCCTCGGGCAGGCATTGCGGCTCGTCGATGAAGAGCCCGAAGAGTTCGCGCACGGTCCGGCGTGCCTTGCTGGCCATTCGGTTGACCCTGTGATGTCGATACATGCGCCCGTGCAGGAAGGTCTTCAACGCCTTGTCGTGTGCCCGCATCGTCTCCGAGAAGGCGATGAGGGGAGCGCCGTGCCGGCGCACGGCCTCGACGTTCTCGGGACGAGCCTCTTCCAGGCGCTGTTGGCTCGTATCGATCACGTCCTCGACCATGGCACCTATCATACGGCGAACGGTCTCGTGGATGAGGCGCCCCTCGTCGCCACCCGAATGCTCGGCGGTGGCGTCATCGAGCATCGCTCTCACGAGAGGCACGTCTCGCACGTCGTCCACGGTGAACAGTCCCGCGCGCAGCCCGTCATCCACGTCGTGATTGTTGTAGGCGATGTCGTCCGCCAGCGCGGCGATCTGGGCCTCGGGGCCTGCGTGCGTGTGGAGCTCCAGGTCGTGAAGGGCCGAGTACGCCTCGATGTCGCCGGCCACCGCATCCGCCGGACGCGGGCCATTGTGCTTCGCCACCCCTTCCAACGTCTCCCAGGTCAGGTTCAGGCCGTCGAAACCGCTATAGCGGTGCTCCAGGGAGGTCAGAATTCGCAGAGTCTGAGCGTTGTGATCGAAGCCGCCGTAGGACGCCATCGCCAGGTCGAGCGCGGCCTCGCCGGCGTGGCCGAAGGGTGGATGCCCGAGATCGTGGGCCAGCGCGAGGGCCTCGGCGAGGTCTTCGTCCGCGCCGAGCACGCGGCTGATGGAGCGCGCGATCTGCGCCACCTCCAGGCTGTGGGTGAGGCGCGTGCGGTAGTGATCCCCCTCGTGATAGACGAAGACTTGGGTCTTGTGCTGGAGACGGCGAAATGCCGCGCAGTGAATGATGCGGTCGCGGTCGCGCTGAAAGGCCGTCCGGGTGCGGCTCTCCGGCTCCGGATAGAGCCGCCCGCGGCTCCGCTCCGGGCGTGAGGCGTAGGGCGCAACCGCGCGCCGAACGGCCGACGTCGCCGGGACCAACCCTTTGGTGCAGTTGTCGCTCACGATCACATCTCGCCCGCAGGCCCGCGGATGGCGTGGAGCCGCTTCGTCGGCAGCAGGATCGGCGGCGGCACCGCGTAGAACGTGTGGACCTCCGGGTCCGCCTCCTCCGCCTCGGAGGAATCGCCGCCTGTTTCCGCCGAGCGGATTACCACGTCGTGGCCCGAGCGCCGGGTCTCGCGCATGACGGACTGGAGCCGCTGGGCAGCCTCCTGGTCCCAGGGCAGGGCGTAGAAGCGGGGCGTGCCCTCGATGGAAAGCCAGAGGTAGATGGCTTCGTCCTCGCGCAGTGCGGCAGAGAGCACCCGCGCACCTGTCACGCCCTCCATCTCGGGGGAGAGCGCCTTCGGCCGCGAGAGCAGCATGGAATAGCTGAAATAGCCGATAACGACGAGAGCCGCGAGCAATCCCACAGCCGCACCCTTCCAGATCGCCCGCCGCCGGGACCAGACCGCAATGCTGGCGAGGGCCGCGCCGACCAGCGCGAGCGCGACGTAGAGATAGGCAAAGCTATCCACCCGGCTGCACCTCGCGGGCGCGGAGCTGGCTCTGGGCGTACTCCCGTATCAACGAGAGTCGCACGTCGTTGACGCTGCCGTGCACCAGCGCTCCCTTGCCGGTGAGCCTGAAGCGGAACACGGTCGTCTCGTGGCGCGGATAGCGCAGCTCGACCTCCTTCTCCAGAATCGGCGTCGGCCTGTCCTCGCCCTCGCGCTTGACGCTGACGACCACCTGAACCTGCACCGGGACCGGCTGGATCGGATCCTCCAGGCGGTAGGCCTGCACGTTCACGATCCACTCGCCGGGGACGATGCCGCGGCTGTAGACGATCTCGTAATTGATGTCGGTAAGATCTTGAAACAAGCCGAGATCGTCACGCAGCAGGTTGACCACCTCGTTGCCCTTGTTGGGGAAGCCGACCGGCAGCCTGTCGGGTGCCTTGACCCAGAGATCGATGTCGGCGTCGCGATCGGCCGCCCACAGAAGCTCGATGATCACGTTGCCGGGATCGGTAACCCCCTCGGCCTCGATCTCGGCTTCGGCGCTCGGATTGAGGAACGGCAGGAGCATGAGCACCATCGCGACGAATGCCGCGAGTGCCAGCAGGATGACATCGCGGAAGATCGTGCCGCTGTCGTCGTCAAACTCGTCCATCGGCCGCGAGGAGTTCGCTGTAGAGGGTGGCGGTGCCGGTCGCCAGCATACGGTAGTTGACGGTGAGCCAGAGGCCCAGCACGGCGCCTTCCAGGGTCGTGTAGAGGGCGACCGACATGCCGCTGATGAGAGTCGAGATCATCGGCTGCACGGCAGCCAGCGTGCCGGCGTCCTCCGCCGAGACTCCGGAGAGCGCGATGATGAAGCCCGCCACCGTACCGATCAGCCCGAGCACGACGAGCGCAGCGGCGATCTGACGCACCACGGCGATGCGGCTGAAGAGCCGCGCCTTGAGCGCCTCGGCCTTGAATTCCGGGCGGACGGGCGTGCGGGTCCAGGCTACAGGCAGGTCCGCCGATCCGCCCTCTTCCAGCCTGTTGAGGGCTGTGCTCGTCTTGAACAGGCGGTATCCGCAAAGCGCGAGGCCCACGGCGAAGACGCCGAAGATGACGAAGACGAGGCCGGTCGGGTCCGCCTCGGCCAGTCGTGCGATCCACCCCTGCGCACCGGCGAGCCCGAGCAGGGCCGCGCCCACGATATTGACGATCAGAAACCGGTAGAGGAGCAGGTAGCGGCGCAACCGGTCGACTCCTGCATCGTGGCGGCGGCCGGCCCGCGCGGGCGCTCTACGCCCGGAGCCTGTCTCGGACCGTCTAACGAACCCATGCCCCTGTCAATGGCGGCGTCCCCATCCAAACGAGCCAGGGGGAAATTGAGAAGATCCGGACCTCAGGCCGCGATAAATCGCTCGACCGAGATCTGACGCGCGCGGTCGCGCGCCTGCCAGAGATCGTAGGCCATCTGCATCCCGAGCCAAGTCTCGGGAGTCGAACCGAACGCTTTCGAGAGCCGAATCGCCATGTCGACCGAGACGCCGGTACGCTCGTTCACGAGTTCGGAAAGCGCCTGACGCGTGACCCCCAAGCCCTGGGCTGCCCGCGTCACAGTCAGACCCAGGGGATCAAGGCATTGCCGTCTTACGATTCCACCCGGATGCGGAGGATTGTGCATCGCCATGGCCGGCCTCCTCAGTGGTAGTCGACATAATCGACATCGACCGCCGATCCGTCCTCGTAGCGAAAGGTCACCCGCCAATTGCCAGAGACTGACACCGCATAGTGACCCTTCAACCGTCCCTTCAATCCATGCAATCGGAATCCTGGCAAGTTCATGCTCTCTGGCCCGTAACTGCTATCGAGTGCCGCCAAAATGTCTCTCAATCGTTGAACGTGCTCCGGAGCCACCCATCGGGCCGTCCTGCCATCGTACAGCGCCTTCAAGCCCCGATGCCTGAACGACCCTATCATTGAGAGACTGTAAAGTGTCGCCTGTCAAATGACAAATGACGAGGTGTCGGACACAATTTGCCTGTTTCCGATCTATCCCTCCAGGCAGTGTGCGGGTCTATCATGCCCTCAATTTTCCACGACCGGAGGCAGCTGAATGATATCGGCCGACGCCTTTCTCGAGCCGGCGCTGGAACGGGGGTTCTCTTTTTACACCGGCGTCCCCTGCTCCTTCCTTACGCCGCTGATCAACCGGGTGATCTCCGATCCGGGGCTTGCCTATATTGGCGCGGCGAGCGAAGGCGAGGCCGTGGCGGTGGCGGCGGGCGCCTGGCTTGCGGGGCGGCGCACGGTCGTGATGTGCCAGAATTCCGGCCTCGGCAACACCGTCAACCCGTTGACCTCCCTCAACCATCCCTTCCGCATCCCGACGCTGCTCATCGTCACCTGGCGCGGTCAGCCGGGACTCAAGGACGAGCCCCAACACGCGCTGATGGGGCAGGTGATGGGATCGCTCCTCGACACGATCGCCATCGGCCACACCGGCTTCCCAAAGGAAGCCAGCGCCGTGGAGGCGACGCTCGACCGGGCCGGGCGAGCCATGGCGGAGAACGGGCTGCCGTTCGCGCTGGTCATGGAGAAGGGCAGCGTGCGCGATGACGGACTCGATCAACCGGCTCAACTGGTTCGGCCGCGCGGGGAGATCGCCGATCTGCGCCAGGGCGGCGAGAGGCCCGCACGGATCGACTTGCTGCGCTGCGCTCAGGCGCTCGTGCCGGCGGAAGCCGCCGTGGTGGCGACCACTGGCAAGACCGGGCGCGAGCTGTTCACCTGTGAGGACCGCCCGCAGCAGCTCTACCAGGTGGGCTCCATGGGCTGCGCGTCCGCCATGGGCCTCGGCATCGCGCTCAACACGGAGCGACCGGTGCTCGTTCTGGACGGCGACGGCGCGGCGCTGATGAAGCTCGGCACCGTGGCCACGATCGGCGCCCACGCCCCCGGCAATCTGATCCATGTCGTGCTCGACAACGGCGTCCACGACTCGACCGGTGGGCAGGCGACCGTTTCGCCCAACGTCGATTTCGCCGCCGTGGCCCAAGCCTGCGGCTACCCGCGCGGCTTCCGCTGCGACGGCGAGGCAGGCTTCGCGCGCGCCCTGGAGACTGCCTTCGCCGAAGGCCCGAGGCCGGCGCTGATCCACGCGCTGATCGCACCCGGCTCCATCGCGAATCTGGGCCGCCCCGCGATTTCGCCTTCCGAGGTGGCGCGACGCTTCCAGTCCTTCATAATGGGCTGAACCTGTCGGACTTGGCCAATGCGGCGCCCGATGGATAATCGTTATCATGTATCCTGATCGCATTGACGTGTAAGGTTGCGACACTGAACCTCAGGGAGGAGGACTGTTCATGAAGCTACTCAGACTGACGACATGCGCGCTGGCCGCCGTGGCCCTCATGGGCGCGACCTTCAGCGCCGCCGACGAGGCGAGCGCGCAGGAGAAGAAGTTCATCTCCATCGGCACGGGTGGACCGACCGGCGTTTACTTCGTGGTCGGCAACTCGGTCTGCCGCATGGTCCACAAGGAGGCTGCTGAGGGCCGCAAGTCGGGCCGCAAGCACGGCATACGCTGCGCTGCGCCGTCCACCGGCGGCTCGACCTACAACATCGGCCAGATCTGCCAGGGCGAGCTCGAGTTCGGCGTCGCTCAGTCGGACTGGCAGTTCCACGCCGTCAACGGCAGCTCGGACAAGGTCACGAACTGCCCCGGCCTGCGCGCGGTCTTCTCCGTGCACGGCGAGCCCTTCCATCTGATCGCCGGCGCGGGCACCGAAATCGGCTCCTTTACCGAGACCAAGGGCAAGCGGCTGAACATCGGCAACCCCGGCTCGGGCCAGCGCGGCACGACCGAGGTGCTCATGGAAGGTTACGGCCTGACTGCGGACGACTTCGCAGCGGCAACGGAACTGACCTCGACTGAGCAATCGCAAGCGCTTTGCGACGGCAAGATCGATGCCTACGGCTACACGGTGGGCGTTCCCAACGCCGGCGTCGCCGTGGCGACCGACGGCTGCGGTGCCTACATCGTCAACCTCAACGGCGAGGTCGAGCAGACGCTGGTGGCGGAGAATCCCTACTACGCCTTCACCACCATCCCGGCCGGCACCTACAAGACCACGACCAGCGACGTGACGACCTTCGGCGTGATGGCGACGTTCGTGAGCCACGAGAGCGTGCCTGAGGACGTGGTCTACGAGGTTACCCGCGCGGTGATGGAGAACCTGGACGACTTCAGGTCCCTGCATCCCGCCTTCGCCAACCTCGATCCCGCGAACATGATCAAGAACGGTCTGTCCGCGCCGATCCATGCTGGTGCGGCGAAGTACTACGCGGAACAGGGCTGGATGTAGCCCTGCAACTTGACGGCCGGCACCCTGCAACGGGTGCCGGCCGTTAGCGTTCAGACTGTCCCCACGCGGACAGCACGAGAGGGCGCACGCGCCGGACAGGGGCGCCCGTGACGAATAGCGAGCCGAACGCGGCGGCCACGCCCGCCGATGTTCAGAAGACTCTGGAGAAGGTCGAGTACCAGGGGCGCCGGCAGGGGCCGCGCCTGGCACTGCTCATAAGCCTGCTTTGCTTCCTGTGGTCGGTCTACCAGCTCTGGATCGCCTCGCCTCTGCCCTTCATGTTCAACTTCGCCATTATCGGCGACGTGCCGGCGCGCGGCATCCATCTCTCGTTCGCGCTGCTGCTCTGCTTCCTGATGTACCCGCTGACGCGCCGCTGGAGCGAGCGCGGCTTGCCGCCCTGGGACATCGCCTTTGCCCTGGTCGGCTGTATCGTGGCCCTCTACCTGTTCTTCGGCTGGGACGGTCTCGTCTCCCGTCACGGCCTCCTCTACGTCTGGAACGGCATTCCGGTCGAGGCCATCCTCGGCGGTGTCGGCATCCTGCTGCTGCTCGATGCGACGCGGCGCGCAATCGGGATCCCGCTCGTCATCGTATGCGCGGTCTTCCTCATCTACTCGATCTTCGGCCAGTCGATGCCGGACGTCATCTCGCACAAGGGGCTGAGCCTGAACCGGCTGATCGGCTATCAATGGCTCACGGGCGAGGCGATCTTCGGCATTCCGCTCAGTGTCTCGGTTAGCTTCGTCTTCCTGTTCGTGCTGTTCGGCGCGCTGCTCGACAAGGCAGGCGCAGGCCAGTACTTCCTCGCGCTTTCCTTCGCCATGGTGGGGCGGTTCACCGGCGGGCCGGCGAAGGCGGCGATCCTCGCGTCGGGCATGACCGGCATGGTCTCCGGCTCGTCGATCGCCAACGTCGTGACGACCGGGACCTTCACCATCCCCGTCATGCGGCGCATCGGCATGCCCGCGGTGAAGGCCGGCGCCATCGAGGTCGCGGCATCCACCAACGGCCAGCTCATGCCGCCGATCATGGGGGCCGCCGCTTTCATCATCGCCGAGTTCATCGGAATCTCGTATTTCGACGTGGTCGCGGCCGCGGCAATCCCCGCCGTGCTCAGCTATCTCGCGCTGCTCTACATCTCCCACCTGGAGGCGAAGAAGCTCGGTCTCAAGGGTCTGCCGCGGGTCGAGATTCCGCCGTTCCGGGCGACCTTTCTCAGCGGCGCGCATCACCTGATCCCCATCTTCGTCCTGGTCTACCTGTTGATGGTCGAGCGCTGGAGCGCCCACAGCGCGGTCTTCTACTCGATCCTCTCGGTGATGGTGATCATCGTCGTCCGCCGGATCATCGCTTCCGCCCGCGGCGGCGATCAGCCCATGCCCGAGGCGATCCGCGACGGCTTCACCGAGATCTACATCGGCATGGTTGCCGGTGCGCGCAACATGGTCGGCATCGCCGTCGCCGTCGCCGCCGCCGGCATCATCGTGGGCGCCGTCTCGTCTACCGGCCTCAACAACGCCATGGTGGGCGTGGTCGAAACGATCGCCGGCGGCAATGTCTACATCCTGCTCGGGCTGACCGCGATCCTCTGCATCATCCTCGGAATGGGCCTGCCGACGACCGCCAACTACCTCGTGGTCGCCTCGCTGCTGGCCGGCGTTCTGGTGGAGCTTGGCAACGCGGCCGGCCTCGTCCTGCCGCTGATTGCGGTCCACCTCTACGTCTTCTATTACGGGCTGCTGGCGGATTCGACGCCACCCGTCTGCCTTGCCGCCTTCGCGGCTTCGGCCATATCGAGGGCCGATCCGCTGAAGACCGGCGTGCAGTCCTTCATGTACGACATCCGCACGGCGATCCTCCCGCTGGTCTTCCTGTTCAACACCGAGCTGCTGCTGATCGGCGTTGAGAGCATCTGGCACGGCGCCCTGGTGGCGATCATGTCGCTGCTGGCGATCCTCGCCTTCAGCTCGCTCACCCAAGGGTGGATGTTCGTCAAGGTGCGGTGGTACGAGGCCATACTGCTCGCGGCCGCGTGCTTCATGCTGTTCCGCCCCGGCTTCTTCATGGACGAGATCGTGCCGCCCTTCCAGCCCGTGGCCTACCAGGCCTTCGCCTCCGGCGAGTTCGTGCCCGACCCCGGCCGCCAGGTCCGCCTCCACGTGACGCGGGAGACCGACTACGGCGAGCGCTACAAGCTGTTCGTGCTGGAGACCCCGGTCGAGCAGGCGGGGACCCCGGCCGAGACCTTCGGCGTCGGGCTCGAGCGGGAGGAAGACGGGCGCTACGCGGTGGTCGATCTCGCCTGGAACGGGTTGGCGGAGCAGGCGGGCATCGACTGGGGCGACTACGTCACGGGCGTCGACGTCGAGCAGACGGACCTGCCGCCCAAGGAGCTGATCTACCCCGCCGGCCTCGCGCTGCTGGGCCTGGTCTTCCTGTCGCAACTCGTGCGCGGCCGGCGCGCGGCCCGCGCGTCGCCGCAACAGGCGTCGGCGCCCTGACAACGGCCAACGCCTAAAGGGTCCGGCAAAGACGGAACGCGTCGAGCACCGCAGCGTAGATGTTGCGGCTGGAGACCGCGTCGCCAATACGGAAAAGCTGGAAGCCGTCGCCCTCGCCTTCCGGCTGCGGTGCGCCGGCGAGCAGTGCCTGCTGATCGAGGTTGCCCCGGTTCAAGGAGCGATCCGCGAGGCCGTGAAACAAGGCGTCGGCGGGACGCGTCCCATGCTCGACCACGATGCGGCCGGTCTCGTGCTGCTCGGCCTCGTCCGTCAGCTCGTTGCGGAACGTCACGCGAAGCCGGTTGCCGTCGCGCGCGACACGTTCAAGGCGCCAGTCGAGCCTGGGCTCGATGCCAATCTCGTAGGTGCGCCGCCGCCAGACGACCTGCTCGGCATAGGACATCTCCATCGCGAGATGGCCGTCGAGACCGAAGAACGCGACCTCTCCGCCCGCGCGCCTGATCGCCTCCGCCGCCGTGAGCGCCGCGTGACGCCCCGTCCCGTCGTAGACGATCGAATTCTCGCTCGCGCTCACCGCGCCGGTAAGCACGTCCCACACGCTGGTGCAGTGCTCGGCGCCGTCGATCCAGTCGAGATCGGGGAGGCCGCCGGTCGCGACGATGACGGCATCGGCTTCCAATGCGGCCTTCGCGTCCGGGTCGACGGGTGAGTTGAGCCAAACCTCGACACCGAGCCGCTCCAGCTCCCGGCTGCGCCAGTCGACGATGCCGGTGAGCTCGCTGCGCCAGCTTGCCCGCGCGGCCAGCAGCACCTGCCCGCCGAGCCTCTCCGATGCCTCGCAGAGCCGCACGTCGTGGCCGCGCTCGGCGCAGACCCGCGCGGCTTCGAGCCCGGCCGGCCCGCCGCCCGCAATCAGCACCCGGCGCTTCTCGTCGGCGCGCTCGATCGCGTGCGGCAACGTCGCCTCGTGGCCGGTGGAGGGATTGTGAATGCAGGTGGGGCGCAGCGGGCCCATGCAATGGGTGGCCCCCACGCAGGGGCGGACCCGTTCCCCCTCCCCGCGCACAAGCTTTGCCACCAGCTCGGGGTCCGCGATGTGCGCGCGGGTCATCGCCACCATGTCGAGCAGGCCTTCGCGGATCGCGTGCCGCGCCGTCTCCAGCGAGGTGATGCGCGTCGCATGGAAGACCGGGAGCCCCACCGCCTGCTTGAAGGCCCCGGCGCGCGCGAGGAACGGCGCCTCGGCCGAGGCCATCCCCGGCATGCAGTCCACGGCGAGCTTGATCTCCGTGTCGATGCGGCCGTAGATCGCGTTGAAGAAGTCGATGGTGCCCGATGCCTCGAAGATGGCAGCCATCTCGAGGCCTTCCTCGAAGGTGATGTGATGTGGGCCCGCCTCGTCGATCAGAAAGCGCATGCCGACGACGAAATCTTCGCCCACGCGCTTGCGGATCGCCTCGTGCACCATCAGCCCGAAGCGGCAGCGGTTCTCTACGGAGCCGCCGAACCTGTCGCTACGCCGATTGGTCGCGGGCGAAAGGAACTGGCCGATGAGGTGCGCGCCGGCGAAGGTCTCGATGCCGTCGATCCCGCCCTCCTTGCAGCGCGCCGCCGCCTCGGCGAAGTCGGCCACGACTCGCGCGATGTCGCCCTCGTCCATCTCCCTGGCGAAGGCCCGGTGCAGCGTCTCGCGCACCGGCGACGGGCCGATGGGCGCGAGCGCCGCGCCCGCGTAGGGCTCGCTACGGCCACCGACGTGGCTCACCTGGCACATGAGGCGCGCGCCGTGGGCGTGGATGCGGCGGGCGAAGGACTGGAATCGCTCGACGATGCGCTCGTCATACAGGTTGATCTGCGGCAGCAGCCACGCCGACTCCGGGGAGACGTTGGACGAGCCGCCGAACATCGTGAGTGCGATGCCGCCCCTCGCCTTCGCCTCGTGATAGCGCTGATAGCGTTCGCTCGGCATGCCGTCCTCGGCCAAGCCGCAGGCATGGCTCGTGCTCATGATGCGGTTCCTGAGGACGATGTGCTTCAGCCGGAAGGGCTGGAGCAGCGGATCGTCTTCGGCTGGGCGGGATGGCGCTTCGCTTGGGGTCACGCGTCTGGCCTCCGGCCGTGTGGTCTTGCGGCGCGGGTGGAACCGCGCCGAGCGGCGTTCAGGATAGTCGGGCGGCAGGCGAAACGCAGCCGGCGCGTCCGCGACGCCACCTTGACGGCAATATCCGTGACCTCCCCATGTGGAACATATGGAGAATGTGCAGCGCTCTCATGCGGCATATCTCGGATAAGCCGGCCAGTATTTTTTTGCCGGAAAAGCCGAGATATTCCGAGATAATCCGAGACATGGCGAGACAAAGCGAGACGGGGCAGAACGGGCTGCCAAGGTTCCGAATAACCCCGCAACAGTGGCCGTCACGCCGGAGGCGCGCGGAATCGAAGGACCGACTAAGGCGCGCTGAAAATGCGCCCGCGCGCGAAAGCGCGGCGATGCAGGGGCGAAGGCGCGGCAATGCGCTCGGCTCATGGCGTGATTCTTTCGCACGCGGCGGGTGCCGCCCACCGCACCATGGTCCGGGGCGTCGTCCTGCACTTCGCTTACGATTGTTGGGGCGTGGCCAGGGGCGTACACTGTTTCGCGCGACCGAGGTGCATCCGGCGTGTTCGGTGCGATCGGCCGGCAGGCGCGGCTTCGTATGCCCGGCCGGCATGACGATGCGAGCAGGACGCGGCGCCGGCAAGAACAAGGACAAGACGAGCCGCGTGTTCGCCACGTGCCGCCGGACGATCGGGCGAGAGGGGGCGACCATGACGCAGACGCTGTTCACCAACATCTCGATTTTCGACGGCTCCGGCAAGAAATGCTACCGGGGCGAGGTTCTGGTCCAGGGCAACCGCATCAACAAGGTGGCCAGGGGCAAGAAGCGCATCGAGCGGAACGGCGCGCAGGTCGTCGACGGCGGCGGGGCGACGCTCATGCCCGGCCTCATCAACGGCCACTCTCACATCGGCTACTCCGAGGAGGGGACGAGCCTCTACTCGCTCGGCGATACGCCGCCCGAGGAGAACACGCTCATCACCATGCGCCATGCCCAGATTCTGTACGACCACGGCTTCACCGCCCTGGTTTGTGCGGCGACGGGCAAGGCCCGCATGGACATCGTCATCCGCAACGAGATCAACGCCGGCAGGATCGAAGGCCCGCGCGTGCTCGCTGCCTCGCCGGAGCTGACGGTGACCGGCGGCCTGGGCGATGCGCGCCAGCTCCACATGTACCACGGGGCGTTCTCGATCATCTGCGACGGCGAGGAGCAGTTCCGCCAGACCGCGCGGATGCTGTGCCGCGAAGGCGTCGACATCCTCAAGATCATGCCGTCGAGCGACGAGTTCGTTTACCCCTACGGCAGGGGCGACACGACCGTGATGACGGAAGAGGAGGTAGCGGCGGTCTGCCAGGTCGCCAGGCAGCGCAACCGGCGCGTCTGCGCCCACGCACGGACCTCGGAGTCGGTCCAGTTCTGCCTGAAGTATGGCGTCAACATCATCCACCACGCGACCTACGCCGACGACGAGACCATCGACATGCTGGTGGAGGCCAAGGACGAGGTCTTCGTCATCCCGGCCATCGGCATCACTCACAACACGGCCTACGAATCGGCGGAATTCGGCATGCCGCCGGAGAGCGAGATCGCGCTGCGGCACCACCACGAGCTCGCCATCGTCAGCGAGACCATCAAGAAACTGCACGCGCGCGGCGCGCGGGTCCTGCCGTTCGGCGACTACGCCTTCGCCTGGGTGCCGCACGGGACCGACACGCGGGACTTCGAGCACTTCGTCCACTACTTCGATTTCACCCCGGCCGAAGTGCTGCATGCCGCGACGAAGCTCGGCGGCGAGATTTATGCGTATGCCAACGCGCAGGGCAGCGGCGTCCCGGAGATGGGCGAGGTGAAGGAAGGCTATCTCGCCGACCTCATCATGATCGACGGCGATCCGCTGGCGGATCTCACGCTGTTCCAGGATCCTGACAACATCCTGATGATCATGAAGGACGGCGAGTACCACAAGGCGCCCCAGCCGCGGCGCCGGGCGGCAGCAGCCGCGGAATAGCCGCGAAACAGGGGCGGGCGCGGCGCACGGCTGGCCGCGCCTCCCGCTCCCTTTCCCAAGCTGATAGCCGGACTGCCGCTGCCTGGCCGGCAGGCGAATTGCTGCGCCTGTTTTCCTCGCACCCCTTCGCAAGCGGGGTATAGGATGCGCGGCTCACGCAAGGAGCCGCCGGTGTGAACGACTATCTGTCCAGCCTGGGTGGCGACGCCTTTCGGGACGTGCCGGCGTTGGGCCACTACGGCGTGGTTGTCGTCGGCGGCGGCCCGGCCGGCATCGCCGCCTCGACCACCGCCGCCGAGCTGGGCCACAGGACCCTCCTGATCGAGCGGCTGGGGTATTGCGGCGGCGCCGCGGTCTCGGGCATGTCGGGCACGATCTGCGGGCTCTACATGACGGTCGAGGAACCGCGCCGAACCCAGCCCCAGCAGGTCATCTTCGGCTTCGCGGAGCGCTTTCGCGCCGCGCTCGAAGCGGCGGGCGGCGTCACCCGGCCCCAGATCTACGGCAAGACATGGGTGGTGACCCACGACTGCGCCAACTACAAGCGCGTCGCCACCGACCTGATCCGTGGCGCCGGCGTCGATGCCCTCTACCACACGCAGATGATCGACGTGGTCGCCCTGGACGATGCGCCCGGTGCCCTCGTCCTGCACACCAAGTCGGGCTACGCCACTGTAGGCGCGTCGCGGATTATCGACGCCAGCGGCGATGCCGACGTTGTCTTCAGGTCCGGTCTGCACACGACCAAGGGGAACAACGGCGTCGTTCAGAACCCCACCATGATGTTCAAGGTCGGCAATGTCGACGTGCCCCGCTATCTCGACTACTGGGGCGAGGATACGATCTCGCCGCCCAAGGTCATCTCGATGCTGGAGGCGCGAGACGAGCTCGTCCGCAAGAAGGTCTGGCTGTTTCCCACGGTCAATCCGCGTGAAATACTGGTCAACGCGACCAAGATAACCGGCTTCGACGGACGCGCGCTCGACGTTACCGACCCGGTCGATCACACCGAAGCGGAGCAGTTCTCCATCTATCAGGCCCGCGCGTTCTTTGAGTTCATGAAGGACAATATTCCGGGCTGCGAAGACGCGTATTTTATAGATTACGGGGCCGAGGTCGGCGTGCGCCAGACCCGCTCAATCGACGGCATGGAGCGGCTCATGAACGACGATGTCGTCGGCAAGCGCAAGCGTCCCGATTGCATTGCGCGCTCGAGCTGGCCCATCGAGCTTCACTACGGCGCCAAACCGAAGACGGAGTGGCTGATCGACGATTACTACGAGGTGCCCTTCGGCACCTTGGTGCCCAAGGAGGGCCGCAACGTCATCGTCGCCGGCCGCTGCCTCAGTGCCGAACACGAGGCGCTCGCGAGTTGCCGCGTGACCGCGCAGTGCTTCGAGTACGGCCGCGCCGCCGCACTGGCCACCGATATGTCGATCAAGGACGACGTGCCCTTTCAGGAGATCGACGGCATTGCGCTCGCCGAGCGGATGACGTCGCGAGGCAGCACGGGCTGACGGCGAAACAGCGTCACGCGACCCTATTGTGACATGAATATAATTTCGGCGTCATACCGTATTATCAGAATTCCTTAGACTATAATATGAGAAAATGAATGACTGCTGTCACCGTCGATCGAATTGAGTTGCTGGCCATCGGTCCCGACAGTGAGACCGTCACGTGGTCCTCACATCTCGGCCCCATGCACCAGGCGATGGTCGTCGCCCGACTGCTCCTTTCCAACGGCGTGGAGGCCATCGCCGGAACCACCACCTACACTGAGCACGAGTTCGACAGGACGCTGTTTCACGCCGCCGCGCTCATGGCGCCCTTCGTGCTGGGCAAGGACGCGTTCGATACCCGGGCAGCCTATGCGGATATGCGGACGCGCTACGTTCCACTCGGGCACGCCGCGACATCGCTCTTCGACATCGCGTTGCACGACGGCAAGGCCAAGATCCTGGGTCAGCCGATCTACCGAATGCTCGGCGCTGCGAGACACGAGATGCAAGCGTATGCATCGAGCCCGCTCTTGCCGACGAATCAAGCCTACATCGACTACTGCGAGCACGCGTGCGAGTTAGGTTATCGCGCAATCAAGATACATCCCTATTGCGTATTCGACGACGACAAGAGCTTGGTCCAGACTCTTGTCGAGACGCTTGCCGGAAGAAATATTGATTGGAGTTTGGACGTTGAAGGTATGTACACGTTCGAACAAGCGCTTCACATGGGGAAAATCCTGGATGACGCCCGTTGGGATTTCTTCGAGGCTCCGCTTCCCGACGCGGACTTGGATGGCTATCAGGGTCTCGCCGAGGTGCTCGATATCGATGTCGTCTGCGGCGGAAACAGCTTGCCCGTCCCCCAGTTGATCGAGTTCGCGCTGCAGATCGGCGCCTGGGACCGAAGCCGCTTCGACGTCACCGGCATCGGCGGCTTCACCGGCGCAGGCGAAGTCGTGGGAGTGACCCAAGCCCACGGCAAGACGTGCGAAGTGCAGAGCTGGGGATACACGCTCACCCAGGCGGCGAACCTGCAACTGATGCTGGCCAGCGCCAACAGCACGCGCTTCGAGCAGGCGACGCCCTTCGAGATGTACGAATTCGGCGCGCGGCAAGTCATACGCCCGGACGCAGACGGCTTCGTCCGCCCGAGCGGCCTGCCGGGGCTGGGGATCGAGATGGACTGGGAGCGGATCGAGCCCTGCGTTTACGCGCGGCGCAGGTTCCCGGCATGACCGTCACCATCAAGCAGGTCAAAGTCCTGTGCCTTCAGGACCCTGAGACCGCCTTCTACCGCTTCGAAGGCAGCTACCGAAACGTCGTCGTCTTGGTCCACGGCGACAACGGCCTCACGGGTGTCGGCGAGAGCGACGCCCCGCCGGAGATCGTCAAGGCGGCGATCGAGATGGCGCCGTACAACCATCTGGCGGAGGGGCTCGGCGACATCCTGACCGGGCAGACAGCGGACGACCCGCGCCGCCTGTGGGACGAGATGTATGCCCGGACGCAATGGTTCGGCCGCCACGGCGCCGCCATTCACGCCATCGGCGCCCTCGACATCGCGATCTGGGATCTCTTCGCCCGCTCGAAGGGCGTGCCGGTCTGTCGGGCACTTGGCCAAGCGCGTCACACGCGCCTGCCCGCCTACGCCACGATCTATCCGCTGGAGGACGCGCCCGCACGCATCACCGAGCAGATCATGCCCCTGCTCGAGCAGGGCTTTCGCACCCTCAAGGTCTGCGTCGAGCCCTGGTGGACGGAGCCCGCACGGGTGCAACGGAATCTCACCCATCTGCGCGACCTCCTGGGGCCCGACCGCGGCCTGATGCTCGATGTCGCGCAGGAGTTCACACGCCTCGACCAGTTGGCGCCCTTCCTCGACCTGCTGGCAGACCTCGATTTCGCGTGGATCGAGTCGCCGTTCCCCCTCGACGACGTGGCGGAGCACGCGCGCCTCCGCGCCGCGACGCGCATTCCCATCGGCGTCGGCGATCTCGGCCTCACCACCTGCAAGGAGTTCGAGCCCTTTCTCGCGGCCGACGCCTTCGACATCGCGCAGCCCGACCTCACGATGTTCGGCGGCTTCACCGAAGCGCTGCGGCTCGCGCGGATGCTGGAAGGCACCGGCCGGCGCATCGTGCCGCACGCCTACAACACCGACATCACCATCGCGGCCAACCTTCACTTCCTGGCCACGCAGCAGGAGACGGGCCTCATCGAGTACTCGACCAGCCCCTCCCGCCTGCGGCGCGAACTCGTTCGCGGTCTCCCGCCCATCGGAGAGGATGGAACGATCGCGGTGCCCACCGGCCCCGGCCTCGGCGTGTGGCTGAACGGCGATACTGTCAAGGAACTCGCTCAGTCCCGGCCCTGACGCGTCCGGTTGACCTGTGCGCCGCCGCTTGGCGCTCGCGCATCACTCCTTGAACAAGTCGGTGTGGGAGCCGGTCCGGACCAGCAGCAGCTCGTCCCCCTTGACGCGGTAGATCACGAGCCAGTCCGACTCGACGTGAAACTCCCGGTGGCCCTGCCAGTTCCCCCGCAGCGGGTGGTCGCGATGCGTCCGGGCAGCGGCTCCTGCTGGATCAGCGCCATCAGCGGCGGACGAAGCTTGGCGATGTCATTGCCCCGCCTCTTCGCCCGCTTCACGTCTCGCTTGAACTGCGTGGACCTGACCGGGGTCAGCACGTCAGGCGCCGATGTCCTTGAACAGTTCCTCGGCGCCGGCGAAGCGCTCGCCCTTGCCTTCCTCCAACTCCTTCATCGCCTCGACGGTCGCGGCATTGGGCGCCTGCACGGCGAACGGCAGGCGCTTCTCGTCGGCCACCCGCAGCATCAGCAGGCGGATCGCGTCGGACACGGTCAAGCCCATGGCGTGAAGCGCTTCCGTCGCGCGCGCCTTGGTGTCGCTGTCGATCCGCGCCCGTACGACTGCATCGGCAGGCATCTGCGCCTCCTCCGGTTGTAGACTTGTTGTAGCTACGCAAGGAGGCCGTTGCAAGGACGGCTCGGGCGCGGCGCTGAAGCACCCCGTTGATGGTGAGGCCCACCGCCAGGACGACGCCGCCCTGGCCGTCGGGTCGTTCGGCGGTCTCGGTCTCCTCCGGGCCTTCCGCCGGCACGACGGTCACCGGCCGGGTCTCGCCTTCGAGCCTCGCGGCAGAGCCGAGTGGAGTCGTGAACGCGACAATTTGCTGCGCATTTGTGGTAACTCTAGCGACGACCTTGGCGATAGCTTGCTTTCAGGGCCCGCGGCGCCCCTGAGAGGCGGAGGAACCGAGTCATGGCTGACCGTTGGTGGGAAAGCCGCGCGGACATGGCTGTCGCGCTGGCGAACGTGATGCGCCCGATCGAGGAGTGGGCGAGCGGGCTGCCGAACGAGGCCTATGTCTCGGACGCCTTCGCCGAGTGGGAGCAGGATGTCCTCCTCGCGCGCACCTGGGCCTGCATCGGCACCGGCAGGCGCGTGCCTGAGGTGGGCGATGCGCGGCCCATCGAATTCGCCGGCCTGCCGCTCATCATGGTGCGCGGCAACGACGGCGAGGTCCGCGTCTTCCACAACGTGTGCAGCCATCGCGGCATGATGCTGATGGACAAGCCCGCACGGACGCGCGGCACGATCCGCTGCCCCTACCACTCCTGGACCTACGACCTGGACGGCTCGCTCCGGTCGACGCCGATGATGGGCGGCACCGACAGCAACACGTGCCCGGGCTTCGAGCGGGCGAGGCACGGCCTGAAGCCGGTGCGCTGCGCCACGTGGTTCGACGCCGTGTTCATCAACCTGAGCGGCGACGCGCCGCCCTTCAAGACCTTCATCGCGCCGGTGGCCAGGCGCTGGCAGGATTTCGATGGCGCGGACCTGCACTACGCGGAGAGCGATTCCTCCTTCACCCTGGACGTCGCCTGCAACTGGAAGCTCGCCGTCGAGAACTTCTGCGAGGCCTACCACCTGCCGTGGATCCACCCCAGCCTCAACAGCTATTCGCGGCTCGAGGATCACTACCAGATCGCGGAGGAGGACGACGGCTACGCCGGGCAAGGCAGCACCGCCTACCGGCCGCAGCTCGTGGAGAGCGGCAACGGCTTTCCGGTCCTGCCGGGCCTGCCGGAACGCTGGCACGGGACGGCGGAATACGTCGCCCTGTTCCCGACCGCGGTGCTGGGCGTTCACGCCGATCATTGCTTCGTCGGCACGCTGATGCCTGCGGGCACCGGGCGGACGCACGAGCACGTGGACATCTACTACTTCGCCGAAGAGGCCCTCGGCGAAGGCTGCGCCGAACTCCGGGAGGCCAACACGCGCCAGTGGCAAGGCATCTTCCAGGAGGACCGCTTCGTCGTCGAGGGGATGCAGCGCGGGCGCACCTCACCCGCCTACAAGGGCGGCGTTCTCTCTCCCGTGCTGGAGCGCACCACCCACTGCTTCTACCGCTGGGCGGCGGCGAGAATGCTGGAGGCCAACGGCGCCACGTGAGGCGCAACGGCGCTTCCGGTCAAATCTCGCAGGCGTCGCCGTTGCAGCCCTGCTTGTCGCGGCCGAACAGCGCGCGGACCGGCGGCAGGTAGAGCGCGAGCCCGTAGAGAACGAACAACGGCACCTGCAGGCAGACCTTCCGCGTCGCGTAGACGCCGGTGAAGGCGCGGCTGCTCTCCTTCTCGATGACGACGATTTCACCGACCGGGACTTCGCCCAGCGGCGAGTCGTCCGTGCGCAGCTCGACCCGGCCGAACCAGTCCATCCGAGCCGTCATCTGCGCCTGCCGCACGCAATCGGGGCAGCGCGGGTTGTAGTAGAGCGATACGCTCATCGCCTGCGCCTACGCCTCGGCGCTCACCGGGCCGGTCCGTCCGTAGAACCCCAGACGCTCCGCGTCGCTGAAGGTGACATCCGGCCTCTCGTAGTACGAGAAGACGGCGATGATCCGCGCCCGCTCGCCTTCCACCGGCGTCACCCGGTGCGCCGTGTTCTTGCCCTTGAAGACGTTGAGCGTGCCCGGCGCGAGCGGCAGGGTCTGCACGCGCTCGTCCTGGCCCGCTAGCAGCCGACCGACGCCGGCGTAGTTCGGATCGGCATCGCTCCTCAGCCCGCTGCGGTACTGAAAGTCCCCGCCGCCCACCGCCGCCTGCAGCAGGACGGTAATGGTGAACTCGGCCCGGTCGAAGTGCCAGTTGAGGCGCTCGCCCGCGCGATAGGCCATGACGTTCAGCCGGCCGAGGGGATCGGCCATCGGGTAGAGCCGGGGCTTCTCCATCGCCGCTGCAAGGAAATCGATAAGCGGCTGCCACTCGTAGATGCGCGTAACCAGGCTCCCCGGAATCTGGTCGCCACAGATCGTGCGGTTGACGGTGGTGAACCGGGCGAGCGCCGGATGGCTCGCCTCCAGCGCCCGAATCTCGTCGTCGAAGTAGATGTTGTGGTCGCGAGCGTGGGTGAAGGACGCGGTCTCGAAGAGCGGCTCGACCTCGTCGACCGCGGCCCTCAGGGCCTCGGGCCAAATCAGCGCCTCCAGGCTGAACATGCCGGTTGCGGTAAGCTCGTCCCGGCAGCGGGCGACCAGCGCCCCACCGCGCTCCTCATCGAGTGCGTCGACGGGCCAGCGATCGAGGTCGAGGATCGTTTGCATGACGACTGCCGTCGGGCCGGGCCCCTCCCCTACAGCCAGTCCTCTTCCAGCGGGTATGACGAGAGCTGCTCGTGGCCGTCGGCGGTGATCAGCACCTGCTCCTCCAGCTTGATGGATTCGCGGCCGCCCACGGGCGAGGTCAGCGCCTCCACGCAGAACACCATCCCCTCGCGCAGCACGCCGTCGTCGCCGGGCTCCCAGTCCTCGGGATAGTGGATGACCGGATACTCGTCGCAGAGACCGACGCCGTGCATCGCCGCCACGTAGCGCTGCTCGGCGAACTCGTCGCCGAGGGGGCGCAGCCTCTGGGTCAGCTCGTCGAATGTCACGCCCGGCTTCAGCAGCGCCTTGTTCTCCTGAATATGCGCGTACGCCTCGGCGTAGAGGCGCCGCTGCTCGTCGCTGGGCCGAGCATCGCACACCCAGGTTCGCGAGATGTCGCTGCAGTAGCCGTAGGGGCCCACGAGGTCCGTGTCGAAGGCCACGATGTCGCCGCGCTCGATGACCCGCATCGAGCATTCGCGGAACCACGGGTTGGTGCGCGGCCCCGACGCGAGCAGCCGGCATTCGATCCACTCGCCGCCGCCCGCGATGTTGCCGCGGTGGAGCTCGGCCCAGAGCGCGTTCTCGGTGATGCCCGGCCTGAGCGCCTCGCGCATCTGTGCGATGGCCTGCTCGCACACCGCGATCGAGTGGCGCATCAAGGTGATCTCGTCCGGCGACTTGATGACGCGGGCGTTCTCCATCACCTCGAAGCCGTCGACGATCTCGTAGCCCAGCCGTTGCAACTCGAAGACGCCGAGAGGCATGACGCGATCGAGGGCGATGCGCCGGTTGCCGCCATTGTGCGCACGGATGACCGAATCCATGTCGGCGGCCCAGGCCCTCGCCCTGTCCTCGTGCCGCTGCCCGGCGATGAAGTAGAGGAAGGAGATCGTGGGCCGAACCTCGTCGATCGTGGGCATGCCCGTGGTGAGCAGGTCGCTGCCACCGCCGAATTCGAAGAGGCAGGTCGGGCCCTCGGTCGGCACGTAGAGGTAGCGCGCCTCGTTGCGGGAGCACCAGACCTCCATGTTCGACGAGTCGACGGCATAGCGGATGTTCACGGGGTCGTAGAGGATGATGCCGGCAAGATCGCGGGCCGCCAGGGCCTCGCGCACGCGCGCCAGCCGATAGCGGCGCACCGCGTCGAGATCGCACGGCGGGACCGTGTGCTCCATCGCGCCGTGCTGGCGTGGCGTATTGTTAATGTTGCCGGGCCCGCGGCTCATGAGGCGCTTCCTTTCTTGGTATTGGCGTCCGCTGTGCTTCGAATCCCCATCGCGTCCACGTGGGGTAGGCCGAGCCGAGCCCTTCCCATTCGCGCGCGAACAGCTCGATCTTCCGGAGACGAGGGAACATCCTTTCGATGCGTAGTCTGACTTCGTCCGGCTTTTGCGAGTGCGCCTCGCGCTTGGCCGTGACGAGCTGGCGGACATTCCGGGCGCCGCGCGGGGACGGAATCTTCCCTCTCTTGAACACGAGACAGAGCTCGCACTGGCTCATGGTGTAGAAGCCGGGGTTCACCCTCACCTTGTCCCAGACGAAGGCGACCGTCGCCCAGGCGAAGCCCCATGCCTTGCCCAGGTCGATCGCCTGATCCAGGTGCGGATTGGTCGCCCACATGAAAAGGAGGCAGTCCGGTGCCGAAATGCTCGGAACATTCAGCGTCTTGAGGTCGTCCAGGGTCACGGTCGGATAGTGCCGAACCGCACCGCCAGTATCCTGGCTTCCTTCTCCGGCGTGTTGAAGCTGCCCTTTGTAGTCCCACGGCGGGTCGGCATAGATGATGTCGAACGGGCCGGGCGGCAGCGGCGGGAACAGCGTCCCCATCCTCACACCTCGCGGCCGAGCAGCCGCTCGTCCAGCGGGAACGTGCTCATCGGCTCGATCCCGGTCTCCGTGACCAGGACCTGCTCTTCCAGCTTGACGCCCTCGCCGCCTTCCTCGCGGCCGATGAAGCTCTCCACGCAGAGCGTCATGTTGGGCTCGACGATGGAAAGCGTTCGGTCACGCGGTGATGGAGAGGGTTGAGATCATTTTCGACACC
>JAPPHR010000092.1 GCA_028820995.1 Rhodospirillales bacterium | reverse complement strand
GCTGCGGCCGGACCTGGTGCCCCGCTATGCGCCGCCCACCGAGGTCCGCGTGGTCGCCGGGCCGGAGGCGCATATCTTCACCGCCGATAGCGTCGAAGCCTTCTACGCGGCCGCCTGGAAGCTCAACCCGAAGGCGGACCGCACGGGAATGCGCTTCATCGGGCCCGAGCTCTCCTTTAAGCCGGGGCGGCCGCGCTACCTGGTGGAGGATGCGGGCCTGGATCCCTCCAACATCGTCATCGACCCCGGTGCGCCGGTGGGCACGATCCAGGTGCCCTCGGGCGTCGAGCCCATCGTGCTCTGCGTCGATTCGCCGAGTATCGGCGGCTACGCGCGGATCGCCATCGCGGTCTCCACCGATATGGCGCGGCTCGGCCAAATCCGCCCCTTCGAGGAGACCCGCTTCGTCAGTGTTTCACACGATGCAGCGGTGTCGATCCTCGCCGAACAGGAAGCCCTGATCGCGGACCCGAACATCATCGTGTGAGGAGCACCGGCGCGGGCGAGGCACGGAGAGCAACGAGACGCTGGACCGCCCGCCGCGATCACGCCCATACTCCTAATTCAGAATCAAGAAACAGCGGCATGAAGGGAGCGCGACGATGGATCTGATCCTGGCGAACGGCAAGATCGTGACCGCCCACGAGAGCTACGACGCCGATGTCGGCATCGAGGACGGCGTCATCAAGCAGATCGGCCGCGGCCTCGGGCCGGCCGGGCGCACCGTGGATTGCAGCGGCAAGCTCCTCTTCCCCGGCGGCGTCGACGTGCACACCCATGTCGAGTTCGAGCTCATGGGTCAGGAGACCGCCGACGACTTCCACTCGTCCACCGTTGCCGCGGCCTGCGGCGGGATCACCACCATCTGCGACTACGCGTTCCCGGAGCCCGGCCAGTCGCTGCAGGACTGCCTCGTCCGCTGGAACCAGCGGGGCGAGAAGTCGGTGATCGACTTCGGCCTGCACCCGACCATCTTCCAGCCCGGCGAGCACACGCTCTCAGAGATGCGTGACTGCGTGGCCGACGGCTACACCAGCTTCAAGATCTTCATGATCGGCTTCGCCGAGTTCGACAAGTATGCGCCCCAGTACCTGCGCTGCATGGAGGAGGCCGGCAAGCTCGGCGCGATGGTCAACATCCACTGCGAGGACCAGTGCTGCATCTCCTACATGACGCAGAAGCTTGAGGAGGAGAACAACTCCAACGTCCGCACCTTCCCCGATTCCAGGCCGCGCATCTCGGAAGGGCTCGCCGCCCGCCGCGCGCTCTGGATGGCCCACATGGCCGATGTGCCGGCCTATCTCGTCCACCTCTCCTGTCAGGAGGGGCTGGATGCGCTCAACGACGCGCGCGGACGCGGCCAGACATGCTACGGCGAGACCCGGCCGATCTACCTCCACCTCTCGCGCGAGCGCTTCAACGAGGAGGTGGACCCCGAGCGCTATGTCGGCTGGCCACCGCTGCGCGAGGCCGACCAGATGGAGGTGATGTGGCAGGCGCTGGACAGCGGCGTGCTCCAGACCGTTGCCACCGACCACGTCGGCTGGAACATGAAGCAGAAGAAGGCCACCGTCACCGTGGACGAGCTGCTGCCCGGCATGTCGAACCTGGAGACGGTGCTGCCCATGCTCTATTCCGAGGGCGTGCGCGGAGGCCGCCTCACGCCCAACCGCTTCGTCGACGTGAGCGCGACGAAGCCGGCCAAGCTCATGGGCATGTATCCGCAGAAGGGGACCATCGCGGTCGGCTCCGATGCCGACGTCACGGTGTTCGATCCGGACAAGCCGGTCACCATCCGCCAGCGCGACATGCACTCCAATCAGGACTGGGAGCTGCACGAGGGCTTCGAGGTCACCGGCTGGCCCGCGATGACGGTCTCGCGCGGCGACATCATCGTGGAGAACGGCAAGGTCAACGCCGAGCCCGGCCGCGGCAAGCTGGTCAAGCGCCGCACCTATACCTCGTAGCGGCTGGCGGGGACCGGTCGGGTGGCGCAGGCGCTTGAAGCCGCCACCCCGCAGCAGGAAGAGCCGCGGGCGGAGCCGGGCGTCGCGCTCCAGGTCACGGACCTCTTCAAGCGCTTCGGCGACCTGGAGGTGCTGAAGGGCGTCTCGCTGACGGCTTACGAGCACGACGTCATCGCCATCCTGGGCGCCAGCGGCTCCGGCAAGAGCACGCTGCTCCGCTGCATCAACCTGCTGGAGGTGCCGGACGCCGGCGAGGTCCACGTCGGCGGCGAGCTGATCCGCATGCGGACCGACCGGCGCGGCCAGGCCGTCCCCGCGGACCGCCGCCAGGTGGACCGCATCCGCGCCCGGCTCGGCATGGTCTTCCAGCAGTTCAACCTCTGGTCGCACCTGACCGTGCTGCAGAACGTCGTCGAGGCGCCCATCCACGTGCTCGGGCTGCCGCGCCGCGAGGCGGCGGAGAGGGCGCGCGCGCTGCTCGACAAGGTCGGCCTCGCGGACAAGCACGACTACTTCCCGGCCCACCTTTCCGGCGGGCAGGAGCAGCGGGCGGCGATCGCCCGCGCGCTCGCGATGGAGCCCGACGTCATGCTGTTCGACGAGCCCACGTCGGCGCTCGATCCCGAGCTTGTCGGCGAGGTGCTGAAGGTCATCCGCGATCTCGCCGAGGAAGGCCGGACCATGCTCATCGTCACCCACGAGGTCGGCTTCGCCCGCGACGTGTCGTCGCGCACCGTGTTCCTGCACGAGGGCCAGATCGAGGAGGAAGGCGCGTCCAGGGCGGTGCTCGACGATCCGCAGTCGCCGAGGCTCAGGCGGTTCCTCTCGGGCCAGAGGGGCGACGCCTAGACCATGCAGACCACCCACCACCGGCGAAGGAGAACGGAGAGATGAAGAGACTCACATTCGTGGCGGTGTTCGCGGCGCTGGCGCTCGCCGCAGGCGCGGCCGCGGCAGACATGAAGAAGGTGACCCTCGGCACCGAGGGCGCCTACCCGCCCTTCAACTGGATCGACGAGAACGGCGACCTCCAGGGCTTCGACATCGAGATCGGCGACGCGCTCTGCGCCGCCGCCAATCTGGACTGCACCTGGGCGGTGCAGGACTGGGACGGCATCATCCCCGGCCTGCTCGCCAAGAAGTACGACGCCATCGTCGCCTCGATGTCGATCACCGAGGAGCGCAAGAAGAAGGTGGACTTCACCGGCAAGTACTACACCACGCCGGCCAAGTTCGTGCGCATGAAGGGGTCCGGCATCGAGATCACCGACGAGGGCCTCAACGGCTTGGCGGTCGGCGTGCAGCGGGCGACCATTCACGAGAACTTCCTGCGCGACAACTACGGCGACATCGTCTCCATCAAGGCCTACGCCACCCAGGACGAGGCCAATCTCGACTTCGTCGCCGGCCGCGTCGACCTGCTGCTGGCGGATTCGATGGCCCTGCAGGGGGGCTTCCTCGACACGCCGGACGGCGAGAGTGCGGAGTTCGTCGGCCCGGACTTCACCGATCCGCGCTGGTTCGGCGACGGCGCCGGTATCGCCGTGCGCAAGGGCGAGACGGAGTTGCTGGAGGCGCTCAACGGCGCCATCGCGGCGATCCGCGCCGACGGCACCTACGCCGCGATCAACGACAAGTACTTCGATTTCGACGTCTACGGCGACTGACAACTCCAACTGAGGCGGGGCGGGCGACGGTTACCGCCCGCCCCGGCCCCGCACGACAACCGGTCTCGTGGCCCGGAACCCGAGATGAACGATCCCGGCCTCCCCTTCTCGTCATGGCCGGGCTTGTCCCAGCCATCCACGAGTTTTTCGTGCGGCAGGGACAAAGAACGTGGATGCCCGGAACAAGTCCGGGCATGACGTTGAAATGAAAGCGTTTCTCGCGCGCACTGGCGAGACGGGATAGCAGGGTCGAGCCGATGCTCGATCTCAAGGGCTATGGCTGGATGCTGTGGCAGGGCCTGGAGCTCACCATTCTGGTGGGGCTCGCGGCCATGGCGCTCGCGCTCGGTCTCGGCCTGCTCGGCGCCTGGGGCAAGCTCGCGCAAGGCCGCGCCGGCCGCTGGGCCGCCGGCACCTACACCACCGTAATCCGCGGCGTGCCGGAGCTGCTGCTGATCCTGCTCGTCTACTACGGCGTGCCCACGCTGATCCAGGACATCGCCGAGGGCGCCGGCCACGACATCATCCTCGACATCAACCCCTTCGTCGCCGGCGTCATCACCATCGGCTTCATCTATGGCGCGTTTGCGACCGAGGTCTTCCGCGGCGCCTTCCTCGCCGTGCCGCGCGGGCAGATCGAGGCGGCGCGGGCGGCCGGCATGGGGCAGGCGCTCACGTTTCGACGGATCGTCCTGCCGCAGATGTGGCGCTTCGCCCTCCCCGGCCTCGGCAACGTCTGGCTGGTGCTGATCAAGGCCACGGCGCTGATCTCCGTGATCCAGCTGGAGGAGCTCGTGCGCAACGCCGATATCGCGGCGCGCGCGACCAAGCTGCCGTTCACCTTCTTCTTCGTCGTCTCGCTGTTCTTTCTCGGCATCACCATCGTCTCGATGGTGGTGCAGCGGCGCGCCGAGGTGTGGGCCAACCGCGGCGTACGGCGCGCCTGAGGCGACCGGCGATGGACCTCGCGATCATCTGGGAGAGCCTGCCCCGCCTGCTGGACGGCGCGGCGCTCACGCTGGAGATCACGGTCATCAGCGTGCTGATCGGCCTCGCCCTCGCGGTGCCGCTCGCGATCATGCGGCTCTCGCCGAACCCGCTGCTGTGGATGCCGGTTTACGGTTACATCCTCTACTTCCGCGGCACGCCGCTGCTGGTGCAGCTCTTCCTGGTCTACTACGGCTCCGGCCAGTTCCGGCCCTTCCTCGATTCGATCGGGCTCTGGGTGCTGTTCCGCGAGGCCTACTTCTGCGCCGTGCTCACGCTCACTCTGAACACCGCCGCCTACACCGCCGAGATTCTGCGGGGTGCGATCCAGGGCGTCCCGCGCGGCGACATCGAGGCCGCCCGCGCAGTTGGGTATTCGGGCATCCTGCTCTACCGGCGCATCGTGCTGCCCAAGGCCTTCCGCCTGGCGCTGCCGGCCTACACCAACGAGGTCGTGTTCCTGCTGCAGGCGACCTCGCTGGTCTCGATCATCACGCTGCTGGACCTCACCGGCGTCGCCCGCATCATCGTCGCCCGCAGCTTCGAGCCCTACAAGCTCTACATCACCGCCGGGCTGATGTACCTGGCGATGAGCTACTTCTTCATCCTGCTCTCGCGCTTCATCGAGCACCGCCTCTCCGGCCACATGCGCGAGCGCCCGGCGAGCGGCACCGCAGCGCCGGGGCAGCGCTAACTCCCGAACGCTTTTCGGTAGTCCTCGTCGGTCAGAACATCAGCGCCGGTGAGGCGAAGTTCTTTGCGCGCGGGCGCGAGCGATGGGTCCGCAAGAGCGGCGCGGAGGCCCTCGCGCATTTTCTCAATCTCTTCGTCCGATGTTGCGGCACCGGTGACGAACGGCAGTCCGGGCGATACCGGCGAAGACATCAGGATGCGCGTGCCGCGTAGTTCCTCACCAGCCTGGTCAGAGATCAGGGCGTGAGAGACGCAATCGACCGCGCAGGCGTCCGCCTCGCCTGCCGCGACGGCGCGGATGCTGGCGCGATGGGCTCCGGTGGCGACGATCTCCCCGAAGAAGGACGGAGGGTCTTCACCGGCGGGCAGCACGGTCCGCCAGACGTGGTAGCCGGAATAGGAGCCCGTGCCGTTGACCGCCAGCCGGCAGCCTCGCAGGTCGGCGACGGAGCCCGCGCTCGCATCTTCGCGAACGATGACGTGCGCTCCGTAGCGCGCGCCTTCGCATCCGGGCGCGTCGTAGCTCGGCGTCGCAACGAGTTTCACCGCCGGCCCGAGCACGTTGACGAAGGGATAGCCGCACGTCTGGCTGAACAGCAGCCCCGGTGAGCGCCAATGCCGCCGATAGTCGTCCGGCCAGGTCAGCGCGTCGGGGACGCCCTGCACTCCGCAATCCCGCATATGGCGGGCCAAGCCCGCCCACCAGCGCTCCGTGGCGGGACGAACCTCCGGTTCGCAATACATCGGCAGACTGGCGAGCCGCGTCTCGGCGGTCATGGGCCTCCCTCCCCGGTGAGTTTGCGCCAGAGCCGCGAAATCCAGCCCGCCCGCCCGGCGGCCGCCTCGCTGGCCTTGACACGGCATTCCTCTATCACGTGGGGCGGCGTCAGGCGATAGGCGAGCCAGAGCGCGAACGCCGCCACCGCGAGGTCGTCGAGCATCCCGAGAACGGGAATGACATCGGGGATCAGATCGACGGGGCTTGCGAGATAGCCGAGGAGCAGAATCAGCACCGCCTTGACGAACCAGGGCGTCTCGCGGTGGCGAAATATGAGCCAGAGGGTGTGGACCTCCAGCGCAAGGCGCCGCGCCAGCCGGTCGAGGAAGGCGATCAGCCTCTCTTCCACGCCGGCGGCTTTCGGCTTATTCGGCCCCACGGTCGGGGTGGATCGGCTCCCGGCTCTTGAGCAGCACGTAGAGCGCACCGCTGCCGCCGTTGCTCTCGGGCGCGTTGGTGATGGCGATGATGTGCCGGCGCAACGCGGGCTCGTTGAGCCAGCGCGGCACCATCTGGCGCAGTACCCCGCCCCGGCCGCTCGCGACCGAGCCCTTGCCGGTGATGACCAGGACGCAGCGCCGCCGCGCCATGCGGCTTTCCTGGATGAAGCTCCTGAGCGCGCCGTGCGCCTCGTCCTGCGTCTTGCCGTGGAGGTCGAGCCGCGCCTCGACGGTGAGCTGTCCGCGCTTGAGCCGCCTGGCCGTGCGGCGGTCGAGGCCCGGTGGCGTCACTGGGTCGAGATCGGGGAGAGCCGGCGGGCGAGGCGGCGCCGGGCTCGCCGCTGGCGTTTTCGCGACGCGCGGCTTGCGCTTCTTGGGCAGTGCCGGCGGAGCCTCCTCCTCCACGACCGTCTCTTCCAACGTTACCGCGCCGCGCGGCAGCGGAGTCACGTCGCGGGCGATGCGCTGCCAGAGCGCCGACTCCTCGTCCCGCACGCGTCGGCCGCCCACGCTCATGGCGCGTCCCCGTCCACGATGACGATGTGCAGCCGGCGGGGCCCGTGGGCGCCGAGCGTGATTGTCTGCTCGATGTCGGCGGTGCGCGAGGGGCCGGTGACGAGGTTGACCGTGCGCGGCATGAAGCCCGCGCCCGTGGCGCCCTCGCCGTCGGCTCGCAGTTTCGCCCAACCCTCCTCGTAGGCGCCGCCGATCCGCTCCGCCGGCAGCACGACGACATGGGTCTCGGGCAGGAAGTTGAGCGTGGACGGGTGATCGGGGCCGGAGGCCATCATCAGGGTCCCGGTCTCGGCGAAGCCCATGAGGGCGCCCGTCACGCCGACCCGGTCGGCCTCCTCCGCCGCACCGCGGCGGATCGCGAGCATCGGCCGGTCCGCCCACGGATAGTCGTCGAGCGCCGGATCGGGAGCCATCACCAGCGACGGCGGCAGGTTCTGGCCCGCCAGATAGTCGGCAACCGCGCCGGGCACCGCATGCGCGCCGGAGACTCGCTCCACGGTCGCGAACACGCTCTCGGCCATCGAGGTGAAGAGCGCGATCCTCTCGTCTTGCGATATGTCCGTTCGCGCCGGCACGATGTTGGGCGCGGGCTTGGCGAGCTTCTCGTCGAGCGCGGCGCGCGCCGTCTCGTCCAGGGGCCCGCGGCCGAGCGAGCGGCGGATCGAGCCCAGAATGGCCTCGCGCCCGCCCGTCCCACTCATGCCCGCCGCCCCTTGCGCCAGAGCGCGTGGAAGGTCGCCCCCTCGGGCGCCGGCAGATCGCGTGCGGCGGTCCACCCGCCTGCAAGCGGAAGCCGCGTGAAGCGTCCGCGGCGCCGGCCGAGAATGCCCAGCACGCGCATCCCGACCCCTGTGGCGAGCCTGTAGAGCGCGGGGCGCCGGACGAGCCAAGCCCAGGCGCCGATGCCGTTGCGCACCGCAGCCGGGCTGAGCCGCCGCGCGAACTCCTGCTCTCTCAACTTGCGCATCAGCCCCGGCAGGGGGATGCGCATGGGGCAGACCTCCTCACAGCGGCCGCAAAAGCTCGATGCGTTGGGTAGGTGCCGCGCCTCTTCGAGGCCGATCAGGTTCGGCGTCAGCACCGCGCCCACCGGGCCCGGATAGACCCAGCCGTAGGCGTGGCCGCCCACCGTGCCGTACACCGGGCAGTGGTTCATGCAGGCGCCGCACTTGATGCAGCGCAGCACGTCGCGGAACTCGGAGCCCAGCATCCGCGAGCGGCCGTTGTCGAGCAGCACCACGTGATAGGCGTCGGGGCCGTCGGCATCGCCGGGCCGGCGCGGGCCGGTCGAGACAGTGGTGTAGGTGGAGAACTCCTGGCCCGTCGCCGAGCGGGCGAGCACGCGCATGATCGTGGTGGCGTCCTCCAGCGTCGGCACCACTTTCTCCAGCGTCGCGATCACGATGTGGACGCGCGGCAGGATCTGAGTGAGGTCCGCGTTGCCTTCGTTGGTCACGACCGCGCTGGAGCCGGTCTCGGCGATCAGGAAGTTGGCACCCGTGATCCCCGCATCGGCGGCGAGATAGCGCGGGCGCAGCACCTCGCGCGCCTCCTCCACCAGCTCCTCGACGCGGTCGAGCCGGCGGGTGCGGCCGAGCGGCGTGTGCTTCTCGTGGAAGAGGTCGGCGACCTGATCCTTGGTCTTGTGCACCGCCGGCGCGATGATGTGGCTCGGCCGCTCGTCGGCGAGTTGCACCACGTACTCGCCGAGATCGGTCTCGACCGGCTCGATACCATGCTCTTCGAGGAAGGGATTGAGTTCCATCTCCTCGGCGATCATGGATTTGCTCTTGGTCACCGTCCTGGCGCCGGCGTCCTGGCAGAGCGAGAGGATGACCCGGCGCGCGTCTGCCGGCGTCTGGCACCAGTGCACGCTGCCGCCCGCCGCCGTCACCTGCTCTTCGAAGCGCTCCAGGTAGTGGTCGAGATGGGCGAGTGTGTGGTCCTTGATGGCCCGCGCCTGGTCACGCAGCGCCTCGAACTCCGGCAGCCGCTTCGCAGCCTCCACCCGCTTGACCTGAAATCCGCCCTGGAAGCGGGCGAGCGAGCGCTGCAGATCGGCGTCCTGCAGCCCCTCGCGCGCATTGGCGACGAAGGCCCGGCTGGTGGTCTCCACTGCTCGGCGCCCCTCAGCGGCCCCGCGCCGGCTCGCCGATCGCCGGGCGATCGTCCATGCCCGCCAGCACCTCGGCGACATGGCGCGCCTTGACGCGCGAGCCCTCGCGGCTGAGGCGGCCCGCGATGTTGAGCAGGCAGCCCATGTCGCCGGCGAGCACCGTGTCCGCGCCGGTCGCTGCGATGTCCTTGGCCTTGTCCGCCACCATCCGGCCCGAGATGTCGGGGTACTTGACGCAGAAGGTACCGCCGAAGCCGCAGCAGACATCGGGGGCTGACAGCTCCGCCAGCTCCAGCCCGTCGATGCTGCCGAGCAGGCGCCGCGGCTGCGCCCGAACCCCCATCTCGCGCAGGCTCGAGCAGGAATCGTGGTAGGTCACTTTGCCCCGGTGGCGTGCCTCCACCGCGTCGACGCCGCACTCGTCGACCAGGAACGAGACCAGCTCGAAGGTCCGCTCGGCGAGGCGCTGAGCGCGGGGCTCCCACTCCGAATCGCCCGCGAACAGCGCCGGGTAGTGGCACTTGATCATGCCGGCGCAGGAGCCGGACGGCGCGACCGTCGCATCGAAGGGCTCGAACAGGGCGATAACGTCACGGGCGATCGCCTCGGTATCGGCGCGGTCGCCCGAGTTGTAGGCGGGTTGGCCGCAACAGACCTGCGCGGCCGGGACGGCCACCTCGCAACCGGCGCGCTCCAGCAGCGCCGCCGCGGCGAAGCCCACCGTCGGCCGGAACAGGTCGACGAGGCATGTCACGAAGAGGCCGACCCGGCGGCGTGTTGCGGGCATCGACGGCTCGACAGCTTGGGAAAACGGACCGAGAGATTAGTCGAGGTGCGCCGTCACGTCGAGACCGCGCGGCAGAAGCAGCCAGTAGCGCCCCCGATGCTTCATGCGCCCGGCGATGGCCCCGGCTTCGTCGCCGGTGCCCCAATAGACGTCGCCCCGCACCGGCCCCCGGATCGCGCCGCCCGTGTCCTGCGCCACCATGAGACGCCTGAGGGGGCGATCTCCCTTCGCGGGGTCGGGGTCTGGCGCAGCGCCATCCAGCCAGATGGGCACGGTCAGCGGCACGAAGCGGCGGTCCACGGCCAGCGAGCGCCCGGCGGTCAGCGGCACGCCCTGGGCGCCGACCGGGCCGTCGGCCCCCTGCCCTTCCTCCAGCCAGCGGAAGAACACGTAGGACGCGTTCTCGCGCATGACCTCGGGCGCCTGGCCGGGGTTCGCCGCCAGCCAGTCCCGGATCGCCGGCATCGTCACCTCCTCGGGCGTGAACGCGCCGAGCGCGACCAGCCGCCGGCCGATCGCGAAATAACTGTGGCCGTTGGTGCCGGCGTAGGCGATGCGGCGGGTCGTCCCATCCTCGAAGGCGATGCGGCCGGAGCCCTGGATGTGCAGGAAGAACGCGTCGATGGGGTCGTCGATCCAGGCAAGCTCCAGCCCCTGCTGGGCGAGCGCGCCCGTGTCGATCTCGGCCCGCGTCGCATAGGGCTCCAGCGCACCGCCCGCGACCCGGCCTGCGATCCGCTCGCCGGCGAGCTTGGACCGAAACAGGCCGAGGTCCACTGACACCAGGTCCTGCGGGCGGCCATAGAGAGGCACCCGGTAGCGCCCGTCCGCCCGCAAGGCGCCCCGGAGCTCCGGCTCGAAATAGCCGGTGAAGAGGCCTTCAGGCTGATTGTTGTTGCGCGCCTCATAGGGCGCGAAGCGGGATTCGAAGAACGCGCGGGCCTGGGCAGCGCCTTCCACCCCGGCGGCATCGGCGCAGACCGCGCGCCACGCGCCCACCCGCCCGCCGAGCGGCGCGATGTCAAGCGGCGCGTCGTCGGGATGCTCGTTCAGCGCGGCGCACGAGCGCTTCAACGCGCGCAGCGCCGCACTGTGGTCGTCGGCCTCCCACCCCGGCAGGTCCTGGAACGAGACGGGCCGGAGCACCAGCCGGTCCGGCTCCTCCGGTTCGGGTTGGGGGGCGCAGCCCTGCACGAGGATCGCGACCGCCGCCAGCGCCCACGCCCAGCGCCGGATTACGGCTCTCAATTGGGGATGCTGGTCTCGATCAACGCCCAGTTGGGGTCAGACGAGCGGGTGTTGCGGGCGAAGGTCCAGATGTCGGTGACCCGCTCGATCAGGCTGGGGTCTCCGCCGACCTCCTCGCCATCCTTGTCCCGGACCACGTTGATCTGCTGGCTCACGAACTTCACCGTCACCCGGGCGGTGCTGGCGCGCATCTCGGCGCTGATGATCTCGGCGGCGTCGAGGGCGACGATGGTCGTCTCCTGCACCTGGCCTTCGGCCATGCGGTCGCGGATGGCGGCGGCGAACTCGTCATAGACATCGTCGCCCAGCAGGGGGCGGAGCGTGGCGGTGTCGCCCTTGGCGAAGGCGTCCACAACCATCTCGAAGGCCGCCTGCGCACCCTGAGCGAAGCGGCGCGGCGAGAACTCGTGATCCGCCCGCCTGATCTGCTCGAGGCCGGCCCTGAGACCGCTCACCGCTTCGTCCTGGTCCGGCGCGGCCTCTCTCCGCCCGGCGCGCACAGGCCGCGGCTGCGCGGGCTCCGTCGCCATGTCGTCGGCCGGCACGTCCTGCGGCGCTTCGCGCGCGGGTCTGGTCCGGTCCGGCAAATGAACGATCTCGCCCTGGGGCTGGGCCTGGTTCTCCTCGGGCGCCTCCTCCGACCGGGCGAAGCGGTCGGCGTGGCGCTGGCGCTGCTGGCCGGTCCGCCGCCCGAGCACGCCGCGCAATCTCAGGATGATGAAGATCGCGATCAGCGCGAAGAAAATGATGTCGTAGAACTGAAATCCGTCGGACATGTCCCGAACCTTGTGGGCAGGCGTCGTTCCGTCGCACAATGGCCACTGAATACGGCCACCGAATCCCGGGCCCCGTCGGCGGCGCTCGCCGGCAGCCCCGGCGCGGGCGCCGGTTCCGCCGAAGCCCGGCGCGGAGGGCCGACATCGCTCAAGATAGGTAGAGCGCCGCGCAAGCGCAAGCACGGAGCACACCTCTTCAATGCCCTTTATCCTGCTCCTGCTGGCGGTCCCCGTCGGCGAGGTGTTCATTTTCCTCGAAGTCGGGAGCGTCATCGGAACATGGCCGACGATCGGGCTGATCGTCGGCACCGCCGTGGCGGGCGGAATGATCCTGCGCTGGCAGGGTCTGCAGACCCTCGCGCGGGCGCGCCGGCAGCTGGCGGCAAATCGCCTGCCGGTGGCGGAAATGGCCGAGGGCGCGGCGCTCGCGCTGGCGGCGGTGCTGCTGCTGACGCCCGGCTTCTTCACCGATGCGCTGGGGACGCTGCTGCTGTTCCCGCCGCTCCGCCGTAGCCTGCTGCGCCGGCTGATTGCCCGGCTCGCGCCGCAGGCCCGCCACGCCGGCGCCGACGACGCATCGGGCGCCGATGGTGCGCGGGTGATCGAGGGCGAGTATACAGTGCTCGACGACGCGCCCGAGCCCGGCCCCCCAGGCGCACGGCCCAACGGAGGAAATAGATGACGGCTGACGAGACCGGCAGAGAGACACCCGCACCGGCACCTTCCGGCAACGCGAGCGGCGGCACCGCCCAGCCCGTCCCAGCGGCGCCCCAAGAGGCACAAGAGACGCGGCCGCAGCTCGGGATCCGCACCCAGTACATCAAGGACCTCTCGTTCGAGAATCCCTCTACGCCCAACAGGTCGCCGGAAGCCGAGCGCGCGCCCGACATCCAGGTCAACGTGCAGGTCCAGGTGGGCAGGCTGGACAAGACGAACTTCGAGGTCACTCTCCAGATCACCGCGAATGCGCGGCATGAGGAAAAGCCGGTCTTCCTCGTGGAGCTGACCTATGCCGGGGTGTTCACGCTCGTCGGCATCCCGCAGGAGGCGCTGGAGCCGACGCTGCTGGTGGAATGCCCGCGCCTGCTCTTCCCCTTCGCGCGGCGCATCGTCGCCGACGTCACCCGCGACGGCGGCTTCCCGCCGCTGCTGCTGGGCCCGATCGACTTCCTCGCCCTCTATCGCAACGGGCAGGCCCAGGCCCAAGCGCAGGCGGCGCAGGCCCCGGCCACCCAGGGCCAGCCTCCGAGTGGAGGTGCGGCTTAGGCCGGGAGGCGCTGCCTCACCGGGTCACACGCGCAGGTCGCCGCGCGCCGCCGGATTGACCGATCCGGCGCTCCTCCCCCTCAGAACCGCACGTTGACGGTGAGGAAGAAGGTGCGCCCCCAGCCGGCTGCGGTGGGCCCATCCACGCTGCTGGGGTTGGCGGTGTCCACCGTGAGGCTTTCGTCGGTGAGGTTGAACACGCCGGCTGCAACCCGTCCGCCTTGCAGCCCCAGGGGTTCCTTCCACTCCAGCGCCACGTCGTGGCCTGTCCAGGACTTGAATTCTCCGGTCTCCGACCGGTTCTTGAAACCTTCGCGGTAATTCACGGTCCAGATGGCGGTCAAGCCGCGGCGCCGCGCCATGAACCTGACGCGGGCCATGTTCCTGGAGATGACGTACCGGTCCTCGTTGCCCGCTATGCGGAGTTCGGCGTCGTTAACGTACCGCCAAGCGCCGCTCATCCCGAGCTCGCCCCAGTCCGTTCCGAAGGTCCCGCCGTACCGGGCCGTGATACCTGAAATCTCGGTCTCGACGATATTTGCGTAGCTGTCGTAAATGGTGATGTCGCCGGCCGTGCGATCGATGCAGTTCGTCCTGTCGCCGCCCATGCACTCGTTCAGGTTTTGCATGGCCCAATCGGCGTTGTTCTGCCCCGACAGGCCCGAGCGCGAGAGTCGATACCATTCCACGTCCAGGAAGAGCGGCCCCTGTCGGGCCTCGGCGCCGAAGGCGACCCTCCCGGTGTCCGACGGATCGAGATCCGGGTTGCCCGCAGTCACGCGCGTCACCTGCCGGGGGTTGATTTCCTGGCAAGAGCGGGGCGGGCTGCCCGGCCCCGGATCGCACTCGACATAGGGATGGTCCTGCAGCGCGAAGCTGTAGAGATGCAGCATCGGGGGCGACCGTTCTCCTGCGCTCAGGGAGCCGCGCAGCGTGAAGGCTTCGATCGGCTTGACGTCGGCCCCAACGCGCCAGGACCTCAATGGTCCCACGTCGTCGTAATCGTCCCCGCGTCCCCCGAGCCTGAAATCCAGGAATTCGGTCACCGGCACGGACATCTCCGCGAAGGCTGCAGTGCCCGTGCGTTCGCCGGAATAGCTCGCCCCGCCGGAGCCCAGCACCTCGGACACGTCGTAGCCCACGCCGTCATTGCTCCGATAGACCGAGATGTCATGCGCCTTAGAGCTTCCCAACTCCACCCCTGCGGTCCATGCCGATTCGAGGCCGCTGAGCACGAACCCCGACCCCTCCAGCGCCAGCCTCGCGCCCAGGAATTCCGCCCCGAAATCGTTCTCCAGCCGCAAGCTGCTGTTCTCTATGGCTTGCAGGTGCTCCGGCGCGGTCGAGAACGGGTCTGCAAGGTCGTAATGCCCCTCCTCGATTTCCGACTGTATGCTGCCGAGGTGGACGAAGGTGTTGCCGTCCACGAAGCCGTCCAGCCGGTAGGCGCTGATGCGGGCGTCGTAGCCGAGATCCTCCTCAATACGGCCCTTGACACCCACGGAGACGTCGAACTCTTCGGTGTCCGTCAGCCAGTCCCGGTTGCCGTGGCTGACGAAGCGGTGCGCCGCGACGAACGCGTCGTTGTTGTCTGCCACGAACGCCGAGTCGGCTGCGTCGTTGATCGCGTCCAGCACGCCCGGGCTCGGCGTGAAGATGAACGAGTCGATCGACGGCGCGTAGCGGAACGCCGAATCGCCCTGCGTGATATTCACGTCCACGTGCAGCTCGGCCTTTGCGGTGAGCGGCTGATCCAGGTTCAGGATCGCGCTCCGCTGCTGATAGCTACTGGTGTTCCACCAGATGTTGCCGTAGGCGAAACCGCAGCCCTTGTCGCCCGACGTGATGCCGGGCGGATTGCTGAGCGGGCCGGTATAACCGTGCGCCGGGTCGCAATCCCCCAGCGGGATCGACCTGACGCCGGTCGGAATGTCATCGTCGCCAAATTGTACGACCCAGACGGTGTTGCCGCCGACGCTGACGTTCTGTGCCTCGTTGAAAGCGCCGCCCTCCCGCCAGACGGAGCGGCTGTAGTCCCGGCTCCGGGCAGTGATTTCCTGGCGATCGAGGACGTCCACGCCGAGCGTCATCCGCCCCGTGCCGCCGACCGCGCCGCCCCAGAAGACGCTGCCCTGTGCAGGCCGTCGCCGCCGTCTCGGCTCGGCATGCGCGCGACCGAGCGGGTCTCGAAGCCTTCCAGATCGCTCCGCAACACGACATTGATCGCGCCGCGCACGGCGCTGCCGCCGAGAGTGCCCAGGCTCTCACCGCTCAGAAGCTCGATGCGCTCGACGGCCGAGAGCGGCAAGGTATCCAGATCGCCAGCGGTCGTGGAATAGGGCCTTCCGTCGACCAGGACCAGCAAAGGCTGCCCTCCGGTGAAGAAGTAGCGGACAATGCCGGTGTCCAGCAGTTCCTCGATAGTCTGGGCGCCGGACCGCTCCAGAAAATCCCGGTCGCGCTCAGCGACGACGCGCGGGGCGGGCGCGAGGTCGCCGGCTTCGGCCGCGCTCGCCGCCAGTACGGTCAGCACGGCAAGCGAAGCTAAGAGGGTCTTTATCGGATTTCTGCATCCGTTTCGGTCTACGCCGGATGGGTACAGATGCGTCGCGTTCATGCCGCTGCCCTCCCCTTGGAACCCGCGCCGCCTCAACACATGCGACACGAATCCGATTCGGACGAGCATAATTGCAACGCTCTCCCAGTCGAACGCAAATTTTCCTATTGACCCAATAGGCTGTGTAAATGGGCTCTATGCCCGCAGGTCAAAGCAACGGAAGAGCGACCCTCAGCGCCCGTAGTTGAAATCGGTCTCTTCGCTGTCCTCGTACTCGGCGAGCATCTCATCCATCTCCCGGTACATCTGCTCTTCTTCTTCCTGCTTCTTGCGGCGCTTCTTCTCCACAAAGCCGACGGAGATGATCGAGATCTCGTAGAGCGCGATGAGCGGAATGCCGAGGCCGACCTGGCTGAACAGGTCGGGCGGCGTGAGAATCGCCGCGGCGATGAACACGATGACGATGGCGTACTTGCGCTTGCGCCTGAGCCCGGCCGAGGTGGCGAGGCCCGCGCGGCCCATCAGAGTCAGCATGACCGGAAGCTGGAAGGCGATGCCAAAGGCGAATATCAGCTTCATCACCAGCGACAGGTATTCGCCGATCTTCGGCAGCAGTTCGAGGCCGAGACGCTCGTCCGTGGGCGTATCCTGGAAGGAGACGAAGAAATTGAAGGCTTGCGGAAAAATGAAGTAGTAAACCAGTGCGCCACCTGAGAAAAACAGGACCGGCGTGATGAACAGGAAGGGCAGGACGGCCCGCTTCTCGTTCTTGTAGAGGCCGGGCGCCACGAACATCCAGAACTGCGTCGCGATCAGCGGGAAGGAGACGAAGAAGGCTCCCCAGAAGGCGATCTTCAGTTCGGTGAAGAACGCCTCCAGCAGATGGGTATAGATGAGGTTGGTGTCGTGCCCTTCCTCGGCCAGCACATCACGCAGCGGCTCGACCAGGAAGGCAAAGATATCCGAGGCCACGTACCAGCAGCCGAGAAAGGCGATGACGAGACCGATGGCTGCAAAAGCCAGTCGGCGCCTGAGCTCGATCAGATGGTCGATCAGCGGCGCGCGCGATTGCTCGATCTGGTCGACCACCGGCTAGTTACTCGCCTGGAGGGTGTCCAAGACGCCTAGGCGCTGGCGCCGCGCGCGGGTGGGTCGTCCGCGCCGGTGGTGCCCTGGGTCTCCGCCGCCGGCGCCGCCTGGGCGGTCGCGGGCGCGCTCTCGGCCGCAGTTGCGGCCGTCTCGGCCTGCCCGCCGTCCGCCTCCGCCGTCTGACCGCCGGGCGGCTCTCCACCGTTGGGCTTCGCAGCCGCGGTCTTGGAAGATGCCGCGACGTCCTCGTTGAGCATCTTGTTCATCGAGTCCGTGCTCTCGGCCACATCTTGCTTTATCGCATCTGCCCCCTCGGCCACATCCCGGTGGGCAGTAGAAAGCTCGCGGTTGGCCTCGTCGATCTCCTTCTTGATCGAGTCGATCTCGGTCGCGTCCGCGGCCTCCTCGATGGTCCGCTGGAAGTCGCGGGCGTAGCCGCGCGCCTTGCCCATCCACTGGCCCGCCGTCTTGACGATGCGCGGCAAGTCTTTTGGCCCGACGACGATCAGGGCGATCAGCATCAGGATGATGAGCTCTTGCCAGCCAAGTTCGAACATTGCTGTTCCCGCTTAGGAAGCGGGCAATCTCCCTGTTTCTCTGCGGCCGTCCGGCGATTTGCGTCTAGCTCTTGGCGGCTTCGTCCTTCTTGACTGCGCTGGCTTCGATCGTGGCGCCCTCGCTCTCGATCACCTTGGGCTCCTGCGGAGCCTCGGCCGGCGCTGCTGCGGTCTGTGCCGGCGGCGGCGGCGCTTCGCCTTCCCGCATACCGGTCTTGAAGCTCTTGATGCCCTTGGCGAAGTCACCCATCAGGCGCGGCAGCTTGCCGGCACCGAACAGCAGCACGATCACCAGGACGATCAGAAGGATTTGCCAGATAGAGATACCCATGACACGGCTCCAGTCTTACGACAGCGGCGGTCGCGACAGCCGGTCACGAGCGTACCGTTCGCCGCACGTTTCCGGTCCCGCAGCCTTGCCGCCTACAGGTCCTGCGTCAAGGAACAAGATATTTGGCCCTCGGTCAAGCCGAATGCGGGGAAACCGCCGACGCGCGGTACGGCAGAATCGCCGGTTCCGCGCGCCGATGCCGGCCAGCGGCTGTCAAGTGGACGCTCCCACGAGAATGGAAGCCCCGACGTAGGTCGGCCGGCCGGCGGGTCGGGTTGAAGGGGCCCGCAAGTCCGACTACGGTGCCGGCCCACCTCCCAGCCATACCGGAGAAGATCATGGAGCTTCAGCGGGAAGCGCCGATCGACGTCGCCACGCGCGACGAGCCCGCCGCGTTCATTCTCGACTAGCTGGTGGCGCCAGTGGGATCGCGGGCGGACGAAGCGGAGGCGCGGCAAGGCGCCGACGGCGCGCTCAGGCTCGGCGTGGTCGGCGTGGGCCATTTCGGCCGCTATCACGCCGAGAAGATGGCCGCTCTCGACGGCGCCCGCCTGGTCGCGGTCGCCGACAGCGATCGGGCGCGGGCAGCCGACGTGGCAGCCCGGCTGAGCACGGAGGCCGCACCCGATCACCGCGCGCTCCTGGGCCGCATCGACGCTGCATCGGTCGCCGTGCCCGCCGCAGCGCACTACCGAGTGGTGCGGGACTTCCTCGACGCCGGGATCCACGTGCTGGTGGAAAAGCCGTTCACCGAGCGCGTGGACAATGCGGAAGAACTCACGGCGCTCGCCGGGGCCAAGGGGCTGGTGCTTCAGGTCGGCCTGATCGAGCGCTTCTCCGAGGCCTTCCGCACCGTCGCCCCGCGCATCACCCGGCCGGTCTACATGGAAGCGGTCCGAATCTCGCCGTTCTCGCCGCGGGGCACGGACGTGAGCGTCGTCCTCGACATGATGATCCACGACATCGACATCATCCTGGCGCTGGTGGATGCGCCGGTGGCCGAGGTCGATGCCGTCGGCGCGCCGGTGTTCTCGGCAAGCGAGGATATTGCCAACGCCCGGCTCAAGTTCGCCAACGGCTGTATCGCCAACGTCACCGCGAGCCGGGTCAGCCTCAAGACCGAGCGCACGCTCCGCATCTTCCAGCCCGATGTCTACGTCAAGGTGGACCACGGCGAGCGCAGCGTCCGCGTCGCACGCAGGAAGGAGGGCGATGCGCCGCTGACGGGGCCGGACGGTGTGACGCTGGAGCACCTGCGTTTCGAGAAGGGCGATGCGCTCCGGCGCGAGATCGAATCGTTCGCGCACGCGGTGCGGACGGGCGGCGTGCCGGCCGTGACCGGCGCGGACGGCGTGCGCTCGCTCGAGGTCGCGCACCGCATCACCGCCAGCATCCAAGAGAACCGGGCGAGGCTGGACCTCGCCTGATCCTTAGTCGTGTCGAGCGCGGCTACTCCGCGGCGTCGCGGGTCAGGCCCGCGCCCGGCAGCGGCTCGTAGCCGACCACGGGCTTTGCGGGCGGCTGCTCGTAGGTGATCTTGCTGTGGCTGAGCCCTGCGTCCGCCAGGCTCGCGGCCATCTTGATCGCCCACGGAATCGGATCGACCACCGGCACGTCGTAGCCCCTGGCGAGCAGCCCCTGGCGCACGGCCTCGGCGCACCCCAGCATGCCGGTGCAGCCGAAGATGATCGCGTCGGCCCCGTCGTCCTCGACCGCGCGGACGGCCTCGTCGACGAGCGCTTCCTTGGTGCGCTCCAGGTCCTGCTCCAGCTCCAGCACCGGGATCGAGACGGAGCGGACCGACGCGAGCTTCTCGCGCACCCCGTAGATCTGCGCCTGGTGCTCGAACTGCGCGCGGAGCCGCTTGAGCACGGTGACGACGCTGAAGGTGTGCCCCAGCATGGAGGCCACGTGCATCGCCGCCTCGCACGGCCCGACCACGGGGATGGAGACGCACTCCCGCCCCGGCAGCATGCCGGGATCGCCCATGCAGTCGATCACCACCGCGTCGCAGCCGTCGCGCTCGGCCTCGACGATCTTGGCGATCGTGCCGGGGACGGCCAGCGCCTCGTCGTACTCGCACTCGATCGAGGCCGGCCCGGTCTCGATCTCAATGTGGCTGATCGTCAGATCCGGCCGCTCCAGCGCGCGGAACTCGGACTTGTCGCGAAACCCCCAGGTCGTGATCGGGGTCACCACCCTCACATCCATCGCCATCGTCAGGCCCTCCCTGTGCTGTGCTCATCACCGGGATACCGCCGGAGCCCGTCTCGTTCAAGGAAAGACGTGAGGACAAGGCTTCGAAAAGGGACACGAGTCCGGCTCGATCGCGCCATTGCAGGCCAGCGTTTTGCGGGATTTGATTCGGCCTTCCCGGGTGTGTTTCCATGCCGCCCGCCGGCGCCGGCACGGCCCTCTTCTGGCCGTACTCCTGAGCATCAACTCCTCGGCGAGACCGCCCCATGGACCCCAAGCAGCTCGATTCCCAGCTCCTGCCCTACCCCCTGCCCCCCTGGAGGCATCGCTTCCGCACGCTCAGCATCTTCTGCGAGGTCGACGAGGCGGCCCTTGCGCCCCGTGTGCCGGCGCCGCTGGAGCTCGCCTCCAACGTCGTGCAAATCACGGTCATGCACTTCGAGAGCACGGTGCCGACGCGGCCCTACTACGACAGCGCCGTCATCGCGCAGGTGCGTTACGGCGGCGAGGTCGGCGGGCACTGGGTCCATGCCTTCACGAGCACCGACCAGGTGTGCGCGGGCACGCGCGAGCTCTGGGGCTTCCGCATGAAGCTGGCTGCCATGGAGCTTCACATCGACACCAACAGGATCTGGGGCTTCACCGAGCGCCTCGGCCGGCGCGTGATCGCCATCGACATGCGGCCCACGGGCCGGGAGTTCGAGCCGCTCAAGACCTTCCCCCGCCTCTTCGTGAAGGCGCTGCCGGAGGCCGACCGCGCAGACGCGGTGAAGCGTCAGGTCGTGCAGCTTCCTGCCGAGACAGAGATCACGGAGACCGTCTGGGGCGAGGGCACGGTCAGCTTCGAGCCCAGCGAGGACGACCCCACGCACCTGCTGAAGCCAAAGCGCGTCCTCGGCGCGAGCCTCGTCTCGGGCAATCAGGTCTTGCCCTGGGGCGTCGTGCTCTCGGAGTAAGCGGTCGGGCGGGCCTACACCCGCTCCAGGATCATGGCGATGCCCTGGCCGACGCCGATGCACATGGTGCAGAGCGCGTAGCGGCCCTCGCGGCGCTCCAGCTCGCGCACGGCGGTCAGCACCAGCCGGGCGCCGCTCATGCCGAGCGGATGGCCGAAGGCGATGGCGCCGCCGTTGGGGTTCACGTGCTCGGCGTCGTCCGGCAGGCCGAGCTCGCGGGTCACCGCCAGCACCTGGGCTGCGAAGGCCTCGTTGAGCTCGATCACGTCCATGCGGTCGAGATCGAGGCCAGCTTTCGCCATCACCTTGCGGGACGCCGGCGCAGGCCCCACGCCCATGATACGGGGTGCAACGCCGGCGCTCGCCATCGCGACGACCCGCGCCTTTGGCGTGAGCCCGTGGCTCCGGGCTGCGTCCTCCGAGGCCACCAGCAGCGCGCAGGCGCCGTCGTTGACGCCGGAGGCGTTGCCGGCGGTCACGGTGCCGCCATCGCGGAACGGCGTCGGCAGCGTGGCGAGTCCTTCGAGCGTCGTCTGGGGCCGCGGGTGCTCGTCGCGCTCGACCGCGACGGGGTCGCTCTTGCGCTTGGGCACCATGACCGGGGTGATCTCGCTCGTGAGCCGCCCGTCCTCGATCGCCTGCGCGGCGCGGCGCTGGCTGCGGTAGGCGTAGGCGTCCTGGTCGCGGCGCTCGATCTGGTACTCCTCGGCGACGTTCTCCGCGGTCTCCGGCATCGAATCGATGCCATGCGTGGCCTTCATCAGCTTGTTGACGAAGCGCCAGCCGAGCGTCGTGTCCTCGATCCTGGCCGCACGCGAGAACGCGGTCTCGGCCTTGGCCATGACGAAGGGCGCGCGGGTCATGCTCTCGACGCCGCCGGCGATCGCCAGTTCGGCCTCGCCGGACTTGATCGCCCGCGCCGCGCCACCGACCGCCTCCATCCCGGAGCCGCAGAGCCGGTTGACGGTGACGCCCGGCACCGTCTCGGGCAGGCCCGCGAGCAGCGACGCCATGCGCGCGACGTTGCGGTTGTCCTCCCCGGCCTGGTTGGCGCAGCCGAACTGGACGTCGTCGACGGCCGCCCAGTCGACGTCCGTGTTACGCGCCATCAGCGCGGCGATCGGCACGGCGCCGAGATCGTCGGGCCGGACGGCAGCGAGCGCGCCGCCGAAGCGCCCGATGGGGGTCCTCTGTCCGTCGCAGATGAAGGCCTCGGTCATGGCTTGCGCTTATCCTCCTCTTGGGTCTCCGCGACGAAGCTGAAGGACGCGGGATCGAACACCAGACGGCGCTGCACCGGGAAGAACCGAAGATCGAAGCGCTCGGCGATGAGCCCCCAGATGCCCTGCGGCGCGCGCAGCATCATCAGCACCGCGGCCGCGCCGAGCACGATCAGATACCAGCTTCCGAAGTCCGCGAGCAACTCGCGCAGCACGAAGAAGACGATGACCCCGACGATCGGCCCTTCGATGGTGCCGATGCCGCCGATCACGACGATGAAGATGACGTTGGCGGTCCAGTCGATCACGTTGAAGCCGGCCTCGGGCGAGATGCGGAGCTTGGTGAGGAAGACCAGCGCACCCACCATGCCGGTCCCGAAGGCGGCGACGATGTAGACCCAGATCTTGGTGCGGAAGTTGTCGACGCCGAGGCTGCCCGACGCCTCCTCCGAATCCCGGATGGCCGTCAGCGCGAGGCCGTGGCGCGAGCGCAGCAGCAGGTAGACCAGCGCGATGGCGCCGACCGCGATCGCGAGCCCGGTCCAGTAGATCGTGGTCTCCCGCCACATGCGGCCGGCAGCGATGCCCTTCACCACCGCCGCCGGCAGGCTTATGCCGGAGCCGCCGCCGAGCGCGGAGATCTGCGCGAAGGAGAGCATGTACACCTCGGCCACGACCCAGGTGCCGATGGCGAAGTAGGCGCCCCGCAGGCGGAAGACGATGAACGCCGTCGGCACGGCGAAGAGCGCCGCGGCGATGCCGGCGAGCGGTATAGCGGCAAGCGGGTGGACGCCCGCGTGGATCGCGAACACGAAGAGCGCGTAGCCGCCGAGCCCGAGAAACGCCTGCTGCCCCACCGAGACCAGCCCGGCGTAGCCCGCGAGCAGGTTCCAGAGCTGCGCCAGGGCCAGGTAGTAGGCGATCTCGACGATGGTGCGCATGTCCGCGCGCCCGCCCCAGAAGGGGAGGGAGATCAGGACGGCGAGCCCCGCGACCGCGACCAGCGCGCCGTAGCGGCTCGCAGCCGTGCCGCGTGCGACCCGGTATGCCGCGGCGTCCTCGCTCACCGGTCCCTCGTGCGCGGGAAGAGCCCGTTGGGCCGGAGCACCAGCACGATCAGGAAGGCCACGTGGCCCGCGAGGATCTGCCCGCCGGGGTGGAACTTGGCGCCGATGGCCTGGGCCACGCCCAGGATCACGCCGCCCGCCAGCGTCCCCCACAGGCTGCCGAGCCCGCCGATGATCACCGCCTCGAAGGCGTAGAGCAGCCGCGCCGGGCCGATGGCGGGCGAGAAGTTGGTGCGGATCGCCATGAAGGTGCCGGCGAGCGCCACCACCGCCAGCGCCAACGCCATGGCGAGCGCGAAGACGTGGCGGTTGTCGATCCCCATCAGAGCCGCGGTCTCGTGGTCGTCGGACGTGGCACGGAACGCGGTACCGAGCCGCGTGCGGAAGAGCACGAGCTGCAGGATGGCGATCACGCCGACCGCCGACAGGAAGACGATGAGCGGGAACCAGCCGATGGCGATCTGCTCGCCGATGGCGATGCTCGCGGTCTCCAGCGCGCCGGCCTTGAGCCGCTGCGTGTCGGCGGAGAACACCTCCAGCAGGACGTTCTGGATGATGATGGAGAGGCCGAAGGTCACCAGCAGCGGCGGCAGGATGTCGCGGCCCAGCGTGAGGTTGAGAATGCCGCGCTGGAGCGCGTAGCCGATCCCCGCCATCACCGGAACGATGACGATCAGGCTGATGAGCGGGTGAACGCCGGTGCCGTTGACCATGGCGAGCCCGAGAAAGGCGGCAAGCACGATCAGGTCGCCGTGGGCGATGTTGACCAGCCGCATCACGCCGAAGATCAGCGAGAGCCCGGTCGCGAACAGCGCGTAGAGCCCGCCCAGCAGCACGCCCTGAATGATGGCGTCGAGCCACTCCATGGCGCGTCCGGCTCGCTCCCCTAGACCCCGAAGTAGGCCGTGGCGACGTCTTCGCGGGAGAGCTCGTCCGGCCTGCCCTGGAGCGAGACCCGGCCTTCCTGGAAGCAGTACACGCGGTCGGCGACCGAGAGCGCCTGGTTGATGTCCTGCTCCACCACGACGACGGTGGTGCCCTCGGAAACGATCACCGGCAGCACGGCGTAGAGCTGCCGGATGATGACCGGCGCGAGCCCCAGGCTGAGCTCGTCGCAGAGCAGCAGCGTCGGGTTGCTCATCAGCGCCCGGCCGATGGCGCACATCTGCTGCTCGCCGCCGCTGAGCCGGGTGCCGGGCGTCGCGCGGCGTTCGCGCAGGACCGGGAAGAGCTCGTGAACGCGCTCGATCCGCCACGGCCCTGCGCGCTTGCCGTAGGCGCCGAGCCGCAGATTCTCCTCCACCGAGAGCGAGGGGAAGAGGAGCCGCCCCTCGGGCACGAGCGCGATGCCGCGGCGCACGATCTCGTGGGCCGGCAGGTGTCCGATGGGCTCGCCCTCGAAGGTGACCTGCTCCCGCTCGGACGGGAGCTGCCCGACCACGCTCCTCAGGAAGGTCGATTTCCCGGCGCCGTTGGCCCCGATGATGGCGACGGTCTCGCCGCGGCCGACGTGCAGGTCGATCCCGAACAAGGCCTGGAAGTCGCCATAGAAGGCGGTGAGGTCCGCGGTCTCCAGCACGGTCTCGGGTGCCGCGCTCATTCGGCGCCGATCCCCATGTAGACCTCCTGCACCTCGGCGCTCGCCATCACCTGCTGTGGATCGCCCTCGGCGAGCTTCTGGCCGAAGTTGATGACGATCAGCCGGCTGACCACCGAGAGCAGCGCGTGCACCACGTGCTCGATCCAGACGATGGAGACGCCGGTGCGGTGAATGGACTGGATGGTATCGACCAGCTCGACGCATTCGTGCTCGGTGAGCCCGCCGGCGATCTCGTCCAGCAGAAGCACGCGCGGCCGGGTCGCCAGTGCACGCGCCATCTCCAGCCGCTTGCGTTCCAGCAGGGTGAGCGCGCCGGCCAGCGCATTGGCTTTATCCAGCAGGCCGGTGCGACCCAGGATTTCGCGGCAGTCCTCGTAGCAGGCGGCTTCGGAGCGGCTGCCGCCGAAGGCCGCACCGACCAGCAGGTTTTCGAACACGGTCATGTTGGCGAAGGGATGGGGGATCTGGTAGGAGCGCCCGATCCCCATGCGGCAGCGCTCGTGCGCCGGGGTGCGCGTGATGTCGCGGCCGGCGAAGAGCACGCGCCCCTCGTTGGGCCGCACGCCGCCGGTGATGATGTTGAACATCGTACTCTTGCCGGCGCCGTTGGGGCCGATGACGCCAAGCGCCTCGCCGTCTTCCAGCTCCATGCTGAATTTATCGGTCGCCCTGACCGAGCCGAAGCTCTTGGAAACGCTCTCCAGCGCGATGAGTGCCGTCATGCCGGCACGCGCCTGCGGAACGGCGCCGGAGGCGCCGCCCGCAGGTCTTGCTCCCTAGCCGATCGGCTCCATGTCGCCGCCGACGGGGACGTCTGGCGCCGTCTCGTTGGAGGTGACGATGAGGTCGTAGTCGAAGGGGCCGTCCGGCGTCCGCCGCCACTGGCCGCCGACCAGCGGCATCTTCGCCACGTTCTTCACCGGGCCCGAGCCCCACGAGACCGGGCCCGCGATCGTCGAGACGTTGGTCGAGACGATGGAGGCCAGCATCGACTCAGGATCGTTGATGTCCTCTGCCCGGCTCACGACATCGAGGGCGACCTCGAAGATCGAGTGGCCGTAGCCCACCGGCTGGCTCCACTGCTTGCCGGTGGCAGCGGTGAACGCGGCGGCAAGCTCGCCGCAGGTCTGGCCTGTGATGCTCGAGGTGAAGGGGTGCGAGGGGCTCCACCAGATCTCGGAGCTCAGGTTGTGTCCGGCATCGCCCAGCGCCCCGATTGCCTCGGGGAAGAGCAGCGCCTTGCCCACGGTCGCGGCCTTGGGCCGGAAGCCCTGCTGCGCAGCCTGGGTCCAGAAGGTGGTGAAGTCCGGCGGCAGCACGACGCCGGTGACGATCTCGACGCCGTTTTCCTTGAACTCCGAAATGTGGGCCGAAAAATCGTCCGTCAGGTTCTGATATCCCCTGATCGGCGATCAAAAAGGGTGTGAGTGCCCGGCTGGGCCATTGCGTACAA
>JAPPHR010000047.1 GCA_028820995.1 Rhodospirillales bacterium | reverse complement strand
AGATGGTGTCGCCGATCCGCATCTGGTTCTCGCGGTACACGTCGCCGATATCGTCGAGTTCCGCCCGGTAGCCGTACTTGTCGACATAGGCGTCGAGTGGCTCCACGGCGCCGGCACGTACCATGTCACCCATCCAGGCGGGGACGATGTTGAGCACGTCGTAGGCGCCCGTGCCGCCCCGATGCTCCTGCATCATCTTGGGGAACATCTCGTCATGCTGGGCTTCGATGATGTTCACCTTGATCCCGGTCAGCTCTTCCCACTTCGGGCCGGAGAAGTTCTGCGGGCCAAGCGCCTGCAGGCCGGCTTCCCAGAACACGTTGATCTCGGTGCCGGCGTATTGCTTGGCCTCGCGCACCGCGATCTCGGCGGCGCTCTCGGCCCAGGCGGCGCTCGATCCCACGCCCAGCAGAGCGAGCGCGGCGAACCCGCTGATCATTGACCGCATCGACCTGATTGCCATGAATGGCCTCCCGTTGTTCGGCGCGGCGGCGCCGCACCCTACTAGAAGCTATGAACCGCCAGCGGCACCTGAACGCGGGCCGCGGCAAGCCTTGCGCAGCACAGTGATGCCCTCCGCGAGGCCACGCTGCACCAGCCACGCGTCTCCAGAATAGCATAGGAAGTCGACGCCGATGTCATACAGACCCACGCCGGTCGCGGCGTCCTCGCAGATGCGGCCGAGGGACTTGCCGTGCTGCCTGCAGGCCGCGCCCGCCCGCTGCATCGCAGACTGGAATTTCGGATGGTCGAACTTCGCAGGAATCCCCATGGCGACCGAGAGGTCGAAGTGGCCGATCCAGATACCGTCCACGCCGTCGAGCGCGGCGATTGCCTCGATGTCCTCGATCCCCTCCGGCGTCTCGATCTTGGGGAAGAAGACCACATCCCTGTTGGCGGCGCGGAGCGCGGGCCCAGCCGGGCGCTGCCGGTAGCGGTCGTGAGCGATGCCGAGCGCGACTCCCCGTGCGCCCTTCGGCGCGTAGCGCACGTGATCGAGGATGGCGCGCGCCTCCTCGGCGCTGCCGACCTTAGCCGGCTGGATGCCGTCCGCCCCCATGTCGAGCGCGCGGGCGATCATGTCGTAGTCGCCGCCGACGGTCGACACGATCACCGGCAGGTCCGCCGCCTGGCAGTAACGCAGCATTTGCTTGAGCTGGTCGTAGCCGAAGCCGGAATGCTCCAAATCGAGAAGCGCGTACTGGCAGCCGGCGGCCTTGAGAATCTGACCCATGCCCGGCGAGTCGAACTCGATCACGAACGAGCCAAACTTCGGCTCGCTCGTGCCCATCATCGCGCGCAGGGAGGTACTCGGCATGTCTTGTCTAACCCTTCTGTCGCCTGCCAAGCGCGGCCTTCAGGTCGTCGATACCCTGCCTCAACGTCTCGCGCAGCAGCCACACGTCTCCCGAGTAGCAGATCATGTCGTAGCCCGCGTGGTAGGCACCGATGCCCCTCTCGACATTCATGACGAGGCAGCCAAAGGACTTGCGGTTCTCGACACAGGCGCGCGCCACGCGGTTCTCCGCTGCGATGAGATCGGGGTGGTCGAATTGGCCCGGAACGCCAAGGGAGGTGCTGAGGTCGAAGTGGCCGATCCAGATGCCGTCGATGCCCTCGACGGCGGCGATCTCGTCCACGTTCTCGACGCCTTCACGGGTCTCCACCAGGAGATACACCGCGACCCGTTTGTTGGCGGCGCGCATCTTGGTCACCGGGGAGCCCGACGCATAGCGGTCGTGGGCGACGCCGAGCGCAACGCCGCGGTGGCCCACGGGCGGATACTTCGCATGGGCCGCGATGCGGGCCGCTTCCTCCGCCGTGCTCACCATCGGCAGCATGATCCCTTCGGCACCCATGTCCAACGCCCGCGCGATGTGGTGGTAGTGGCGGGAGGGCACGCGCACGACCGCCGGCAGCTCGGCGGCTTCCATGTAGCGCAGGAGCTGCTTCACGGTGTGGAAGCCGAAGCCGGAATGCTCCATGTCGATGAAGACGAACTGGGCACCTGCGGCCTTGAGGATGTAGCCGATGCCGGGCGAAGCAAGCTCGATGACAAGCGTGCCGAACTTGGCGCGCCGCGTCCCTGCCATCTCCTTCAACGTGGTCAAAGCCACTCGCGCTCTCCCCGCTCGGTCTCTGCGACTGGCCGGCTGGTTCTCGATTTCGCCAGCGCGCACCGAATGTTAGCAGTATCGGCCCGCGCCGCCCAATGGGCTTTCGCCAGCGAACCCTTGGCTTGACTGGCGCCAATCATCCGGAAGGAGCACGATGCGGAAGCGAAGCCTGCTGTCGGTCGGTTGCGGTCTTGCAAAAGCAGGTGTTCTCGTTATATTCTTTTGTATCGAGTCGTGATTCTGTGCACGCCACAGTCGGAGAGCTACCCACTTGGGGGAACGTAAGGGCCTCATGCAAGACTCGCCAGCAAGTGACCTAAATCGTTATCTGGGTAGCGCCAAGTTCGGGACGGTCCTCGCTGATCCGCCCTGGCGCTTCACAAACCGCACGGGGAAGGTCGCGCCCGAGCACCGCCGACTGTCCCGGTACGGCACCCTTTCTCTCGAAGAAATCGCCGCGCTACCAGTGGCCGACCACGTGGCCGAGCGTGCGCATTGCTACCTTTGGGTACCGAATGCATTGCTTCCAGAAGGATTGCATGTGCTGACTTCGTGGGGCTTTCAGTACAAGACGAATCTGATCTGGCACAAGGTGCGCAAGGACGGAGGCTCCGACGGCCGCGGTGTCGGCTTTTATTTCCGAAACGTCACAGAAATCATCCTCTTCGGGGTGCGAGGAAAAGACGTTCGAACGCTTCCTCCTGGGCGCCGCCAAGTAAACCTCATTGCGACTCGCAAACGGGAACATTCCCGAAAGCCCGATGAACAGTACGACGTGATCGAAAGTTGCAGCTGGGGACCGTATCTTGAATTGTTCGGCCGAGGGACGCGCGACAATTGGACGCTGTGGGGCAATCAAGCCGACGCCGATTATGAGCCACACTGGCCTACCTACAGCAACCATTCTGCAGTCACTTCGCCTTGAACCTGTCTGATCTCGAAACGGCAGGCTTCGACGTTCAGACCGTGAATCACGCGAAGGCCGTCCTTTCCACCGATTTCCCGGAACCGTTGAGAGAACTGTGCGGCGTCCTGTTGAGTTTCCAAATTGCGGACGTTGAGCTGATCAAGGGAGGAGGCGGGGAAGCCGAGTCCACACAGCGGCTCCGCCGCTCTCTCACTGATCGGGGCTGGATCAAGCGAAACATCGTTATCAGAAAGACTGTGGACGATATTGAGCGGGCCGCGATCTCACATGAGATCGATCATGTGCGGAGAACTGACAACGGCGCTATCGCGCTTGAAGTCGAATGGAACAACAAGGATCCATTCTTCGACCGCGACCTTGAAAATTTCCAGAGACTCCACAGTGAAGGGGCGATTAGCATCGGGATCATCGTGACGCGCGGAGAGTCACTGCAGGATCGTATGGTTGAGATCGTTGCCTCGTGCGCAACCAATCACGGCGTGAGAGGTTTCAAGGATCTTGAGCAGTTCGATGTGACTCCAACTGCACGACAGCGCGGCATGGTCAAGGCCGAGGGCGACGGGTTCGTCGAGGATTGGGCACGCCGGTTCGTACAGGACAAGTTCGGCAGCGCGACGACCCATTGGAACAAGCTGAGAGAGAGGATTAAGCGCGGCGTCGGTAATCCATGTCCATTGTTGTTGATCGGGATACCGGCTGTCTCGATTTTCGAAGACCGACTACCTCAAGTCTGAGGTTGTGGAGATAGGACCCTTTGACGCTTCCAACTGATTTTGGAGTCAACCGTCGTCGCCATCGCGAAAAACACTAACCGGCTTCGAGGGCCGCAGCGGCCTCTTCCGCTGTCATCACGTCGCCGAATTGCTGGATGATGGTCTCCAGCGCGTTGCGGTGCTCCTCGTCGGAGAGGGCGGCGCAGCAGTCGGCGAGCATCACGGTCTTGAAGTCGAGCATCATGGCGTCGCGCGCGGTCGATTCGCAGCAGACGTCGGTCTTGGTGCCGCCGATGAGCAGCGTGTCAATGCTGCGGCCGCGCACCATCGTCTCCAGCGACGAGGAGCCGGCGATCAGCGCGCTGTAGCGGTTCTTGAAAAGGATCGTGTCGTCGTCGCCGACCTCCAATTCGGGCCAGATCTGTTGGCCGTCGGCGCCCGGCGCGAGCCCGGCCATGGTGCGCTCACGCGCGTCGTCGGCGACGAAGTGATCGAAGAAGCCCGGCCAGTCCGAGGCGCCCTCGCGGCTCGTGTTGGCGTGGGCAACCCAGTAGATGCGCACGCCCAGCGCCCTGAGGCGCGCGTTGAGCGCGTTGATCTGCGGCACAATGGCGCGTGCCATCGGCACCTCCACGGGCGCGCCGGGAGCGAGGAATGTCACCTGCATGTCGATGTAGACCGCGGCGGTGCGGGCCGGATCGAGGCGCTCGAAGAGGCGCATCCGCCCGCGCCGCTTCACGACACGGTCGATGATCTCCTGCCGGATCGGGACTTCGTGCATTGGAGCGTCCCCTACACCCGCACGATGTCGGTGAGGAAGGGATCGCCGGCGAGCGCCGATTCGGTGTCGAGAAGGGCGCCGCAGCCGGGGCAGAAGAAGCGGCGCAGCAGGACCCGCTCGGCATTGCTGTAGGGCGCGCCTCCGGCGCCCTGCATGGGCCCTTCGTCGAGCCGGGCGGATTTCTTCCAGGGCTCGCCGGCGGGACCCAGGGCGTGACCGCAGGCCATGCACGCGATGGTGCGGTCGTCGTTGACCACCAGTGTGGCAGATATGCGGGTGCCACTCATTCGGCTGCCATAGGTGTTGCAAGCCGCGTTGCGCGCAGAGCCTCGCGCCTGGCGCGGGTTGCGTCCTCGTCCACGGCGCCGTTTGCCATGACCACGCCGTAGACCGAGGCCGCCACGCCCTCCGACACCATGCCGGACTCGATGTCGGCCTGCACGCGCGCGGGTTCGCGCTCCAGGGGGTCGCCGAAGCCGCCGCCGCCGTCGGAGCGGACATAGAGCGCATCCTCGCCCTTGAGTGGGAAGACGCCCCAGGAGATGGTCTCAGCCTCGCCCGTCATCTCGTCGAGCTCGGTGGGGAAGGGGTTGACGTTGCGCCCGGCCTCGCCGGCCTCGTTGTTGTGCACCCAGCGGTAGGCGCAGGGCGCGCCGGCGTAGCCGCCGCCCAGCCCTTCGCTCATCGAGAACTCGGTGCCCTTGCCGGAGACCACGTAGTTGATGCCGCCCTCGGGCGAATCGTGCTGCACGAGGGCGAACTCGATCGAGTTGCCGCCGCGCCAGCGACCCGGCCCGCCGGTATCAGGACGCGCCCGGCGGAACAGGTAGCGGACGGGGAAGGTCGCCTCGGTGGTCTCGACGTTGGCCATGCGCCCGATGGGGTTGGGGATTTCGCCGCCGACGTCGATGCCGTCGGCCCAGGTGCGCGCCCCGCCGGCGCCGCCGAAGGTCTCGGTCAGGATGCCGATGGCCTCCTGCCGGCGCTGGTTGAGGCCGAACATGAAGATGGCGAAGTGGCTGCCGTGCCAGACCGCCGTCGCCTCCTTCGCGTACTTCTCGCTGGCCGACAGCATCTTGGCGATGCAGGTGCAGGCGGCGTTGTTGACCGACTGGATCGCGCCGACGGTGGCGAGCGAGACCGGCGCGGGTCGGGTGCAGTTCACCACCGAGCCTTCCGGCGCGATCATCTTGATGGGGCGGAGGACGCCGTCGTTCCAGGTGATGTCGTAGCAGAGGAGGGGGAACAGGGGAGCGAAGAAGCCGCCCCACGAGGCCCAGTAGGTGCAGTTGATGCCGTAGTGGGACTGCGGGCTCGAGCCGGTGAAGTCGAAGGTTAGCTCGTCGCCTTCCTTGGTCATGGCGAGCAGGACGCGGCAGGTCTCGTCCTCGATGTCGAAGTATTGCCGCGCCTCCCAGCGCCCGTCGGGGAGTTCGCGCAGGCGCTTGCGGAAGAGGGTCTCCGACTGATCGACCAGCGCAGCACAGGCCTCGTCCACCGGTTCGGCGCCGTACTTGTCGATCAGCGCACCCATGCGCTCCCGCGCCACGTTGTTGGCGGCGATCATGGAGGAGAGGTCGAGCGCCACCATCTCCGGCGCGCGGACCATGTTGAGCAGCGTGTCCATCACGTCGCGGCGCATGGTCCCGCCCTCGACCAGCTTTATGCCGGGCGATGAGAAGCCCTCGGTGAAGATGTCGCGCGAATCCGGGCTGAAGCCGCCGGGCACCATGGCGCCGATGTCGTAGACGTGGACGAAGCAAGCGCTCCACGCGACCAGCCGGCCGTCGTGGTGGATCGGCGCCACGAGGTAGATGTCCGAGGTGTGGAGCGCCGCGGTGTAGGGGCAGTTGGTGAGGAACACGTCGCCCTCGCCGATATCGCCCTCGAAGCGGCGGATCACGGCCTTGCAGGCTTCCGCGGCGCTGGTCAGGTGGTGGAGGAAGCCCACGCCCCCCATGAGCAGCGAGCCGTCCGCACGGTAGAGGGAGACCATGAGGTCGTGGCCCTCGTTGGTGATCGCGCTGCCGGAGACGTGCTTCAGCGTGATCACCGCCTCGTCGATGACGCGGAAGAGCCGATGGCGGATGATGGAGAAGGTGATCGCGTCCATGGCGGGCCTCAGTCGCGTTCGATGATGGTGTTGCGGTAGGCGTCCACACGGCCGGATTGGCCGGACTGCACGACAATAGTGGTGATCGGGGTGTGGATCACGGCAGGCCCAGCGACGACGTTGCCCGGTACGAGCCGCTCGAAGTCGTAGATGTTGGCCGGGGCCAAGCCGCCTTCCGCTTCCACGAGGACGTCGCGCCGGCCGATCAACGCTGCTTCCGGGTCGGCGCCGTTGAGGGCGGCGGTCTCGACGCGCGGGCGCTCCACCAGGCCGCGCGCGGTGAGGCGGAACATGGTCATTTCCGTGCCGGCGGCGCGGTATGCCGAGCCCTTGCCGAATTTGCGCTCGTAAAGCGCCTCGAAGTCCGCCGTGAGGCGGGCCACGGCATCTTCGTCCATGGGCCCGCCGCCCGCGACCGGGGTCGTCACCTCGTGCACCTGGCGGCTGTAGCGCAGGTCTACGGACCAGTCGAGAGCGATGGCATCGTCGGCGAAGCCCTCGGACGCCAGTTGCTCGCGGGCGCGGGCCAACATCGGCGCGTAGATCTCGTTGATCTCGGCCGCCGGGCTGGGCGCGGGCAGGGTCTTGGTGACGCTGTACTCGTGGACGATATCGGCCGACAGCAGGCCGAAGGCGGCGTTCACCGAGGCGGTGTAGGGGACCACGATGCGCCTGACACCGAGCTCTGCGCCGAACACGCCGCAGAGCAGGCCGCAACTGCCGCCGAAGGCGTGCAGCACGAAGTCGCGCGGGTCGAGGCCGCGCTCGACGGTGATCTCGTGGATGAGGTCGGTGATCTGCGCCGCAGCGATGCGGTAGATGCCGATGGCGGCATCCTCCACGCTCATGCCGAGCGGCGTTGCGACCTTCTCGGTGAAGATCTGCCGCGCCCTTTCCGCGTCGAGGGTGATGGTGCCGCCGAGGAAGGTGCCGGGATCCATGTAGCCGACCAGCAGCATGACGTCGGTCAGCGTGGGTTCGTTGCCACCGAGGCCGTAGCAGACCGGCCCGGGCCTCGCGCCGGCGCTGGCCGGGCCCACGCCGGGCACGCCGGTGGCGGGGTCCAGCGACACGATGCTGCCGCCGCCGGCGCCGATGGAGACCACCTCGATTTTGGGCGCCACGTAGTGAAAGCGGTCGACCATGGGCTCGCGCGCGTAGTCGATGGTGCCGCCCTGGATCACGCCGACCTTGAAGGTGGTCCCCCCCATGTCGCAGGCGATGATGTCCTCGTCTTCCATGAGGCTGCCGAGATGACGGCTGCCGATGACGCCTGCGGCGGGGCCGCATTCGAGCATACCCACTGCCCGCTCTGCGGCCTCCTCGGCCGGAAGCAGGCCGCCATAGCCCTGCATCACGAGGAGCGGCCCGTCGTAGCCGCGGCCCCGCAGCAGCGCCTGCAGGCTGGTGATGTAGTCGCTGGCGATGCGCCCGGCATAGGCGTTGATGACGGTGGTGGAGGCGCGCTCGTATTCTCCCGGCACCGGGGCGATCTCGCTGGAGAGGGTGACGTAGACACCGGGCGCGATCTCGCGGATCAGCTCGCCAACGCGGCGCTCGTGGCTGTCGTTGTAGAACGACCAGAGAAAGGAGACGGCGAGGGCCTCCACCTCGTCGTCGTCCACCAGCGAGCGAACCGCTTGCCGCACGGCGTCTTCGTCCAGCTCGCGCAGCACCGCGCCCTTGTAGTCCACCCGTTCCGGCACGCCCCGGGTGTGGGCGCCGGGCACCAGGGGCGGGGCGCGGTCGGTCGCTACCGGGTGCTTGATGCCGTCCTCGGTGAGACCCGCCCAGCGTCCGTAGGCGCCACGGGTCATTGTCAGCGTGTCCTCGAAGCCCTCGGTGGTGATCAGGCCGGTCCTGGCGCCAGAGCGGGTGAACAGCGCGTTGTCCACCACGGTCGAGCCGTGCATGAAGAGAGCGGTCCGCGCCAGCAACTCGTCCGTGGCGATGGCGATGCTCTCGGCGGCAGCGGCGACGGCGGCGAGCACGCCGTCCGCGAAGTCCGGCGGGGTGGAGAGCGCCTTGCCGAGGCGCACGGGCTCGCCGGCGGCGAACAGCACCGCATCCGTGCAGGTGCCGCCGACATCGGTCGCGACCACGTAGCGCGCGTCGCCCTGTTGGCTCATCCCCGGCCCTTCATCGATTCGCGGCCATCTTGCCGGGCGGACGCGCGAAATCAAGGCGCCGGGGCCTTGGGCATCCAATCTGCCGGGAGTCCCGGCGAAACGAAGTGGTATCGTCGCACCAGGCGTATCCGTCCCGGAGGCCTGCGATGGACCATCGAAGCATCACGTTCGAACGGCGGCAGGCGGTCGGGCTCGTCACGCTCAACCGGCCCGAGCGCGCCAATGCGATGAACCGGGCCATGCTGGCGGAGCTCAATGCGGCGTGCGACGCGGTCGAGGCTGACGAGACGCTCCGGGCGCTGGTCGTGACCGGAGCGGGTGGCGCCTTCTCATCGGGCTTCGATCTGAAGGAGCAGGCCGCGTCCCCGCCCGAAGGCGTCGCCCAATGGCGCGATGTGCTGCGCGACGACTTCGACACCGTGATGCGCTTCTGGCATCTCTCGAAGCCGACGGTCGCTGCGGTGCGCGGCCCTGCGCTCGCCGGTGGCTGCGAGCTCGCGCTCGCCTGCGACGTGACCGTGGCGGCCGAGGACGCCCGCTTCGGTGAGCCCGAGCTGCGCTTCGGCGCCGGCATCGTGGTCATGCTGTTGCCCTGGCTCACCGGGCCCAAGCACGCGAAGGAAATCCTGCTCACCGGGGAAGACGAGATCGGCGCCCAACACGCCTGCGAGATCGGCCTCGTCAACCGCGTCGTGCCGGTGGGCGAGGAGATCGAGACCGCGCTCAGCCTCGCGCGGCGCATGGCCGCAGTCGAGCCGACGCTTCTCAAGCGCACCAAGGCGACGATCAATCGCATGTACCGCATGATGGGCTTCGACGAAGGGCTCGACATGGCGCTCGAACAGGACCTCCAGATCGAGGCCGAAGGCACGGCGACCAAGCGCGAGTTCCTGGAGATCACACGAACGCGGGGCTTGCGCGCCGCCATCGACTGGCGCGACGGCAGGCGTTGAGGCGACAGGGAGGAGGAACATCATGGCCGATTTGTCCCTTGCCTACACACCGGCGACGACGCTCGCCCGGCTGATCAGGGAGAAGAAGGTCTCGCCCGTCGAGGTCGTGAAGAACAGCCTGGCCCGCATCGGCGAGGTGAACGGCGCCCTCAATGCCTTCTGCTTCACCTATCCGGAAGAGGCGCTGGCCCAGGCGCGGGAAGCCGAGCACGCGGTCATGAGGGGCGAGGCGCTCGGGCCGCTGCACGGCGTGCCCATCGCCATCAAGGACCTGACACCGACCAAGGGCAAGCGGACCACGCTCGGCTCGAAGATCTACGAGAACTGGGTGCCCGATTTCGATGTGCCCATCGTCGAGCGGCTGCGCGCGGCAGGCAGCATCATGGTGGGGAAGACCGCGACGCCCGAGTTCGCCTACGCCGGCTTTTGCAAGAGCGTGCTCTGGGGCGACACCAACAATCCCTGGGACACGACGCGCTCGCCGGGCGGCTCATCCGGCGGATCGGGCGCTGCGGTCGCGAGCGGCTGTGTGCCTCTCGCCGAGGGGACGGACGCCGGAGGCTCTGTCCGCATCCCGGCGGCCTTCTGCGGCACGGTGGGGCTGAAGCCCACCTTCGGGCGCATCCCGCTGCAGATGCTGCCGACCGCGTTCGACGACCTGCTTCACTTCGGTCCGCTCTCGCGAACGGTGGCGGACGCCGCGCTCTTTCTCGGCGTTACCCAGGGCCCGGACGATCGCGATTTCCTGTCGCTGCCCGAAGGCCCCGAGATTCGCGTTCCCCCGCCATCCGATATCCGAGGCCTCAAGCTCGCGCTGAATTACGATCTCGGCTTCTACGCCATCGACGACGACGTGCGCACGCAGACCGAGGAGGCAGCGGGCGCGCTGCGGGAGGCCGGCGCTACGGTCGAAGAGGTGGAGATCGCCTGGACTCGCGACGTCGTCCATCGCTGGGTCGAACACTGGGGCGTGCTGCAGGCCACCTGTTTCGGCCAGCATCTGGGCGAGTGGAAGGACAAGATGGACCCGGTCCTCGTCTCCTACATGGAGACCGGTTTCGCCATGAACGCGGTCGACTTCAAGAAGATCGAGGTCTATCGCACGCAAATGTGGGAGGATTTGCGGCCGATCTTCGCCAGGTACGACGCGTTGCTGACGCCCACCTGCGCGCAACCGCCGCCGCCGAACGACACCCTCGATCCCGACTACTATCGCTTCGACGAGCAAGGGCGTTTCTGCGGTCTCTACATGACCTATCCGTTCAACTTCCTGCACCAGTGCCCGGCGCTCGCCGTGCCCTCCGGAGTCACGAAGGCGGGGCTGCCCACCAGCCTGCAGATCGTCGGGCGGCGCCACGACGATAACGGGGTGCTGCGCATCGGCGCCGCGCTCGAGGCGTGCCGTCCGTGGGCCGACCGCAGGCCGCCGATCTAGCCCGCGGCGAATTCCATGGGTCGCATGATCTTGATTGCCGCCGTCAGGGCGTGGGCGGCCGAATCGACGCGGACGGCGTTGTCATAGACTTCGGTGCGGAGCGCGCCCATGACGCGCTTCTTCCTGGAAACGTAAAACGCGTCGCGCTCGTCGCGAAACTGCAACTGCCGCAGGGAGCGCAATCCGCGGCGAATGGCGCGATCGTAGGTGGATGCGCGAGCGTGGTCTCCCACTGCACGGGCCAACGCCGCCGCGTCGGCGAAGCCCTCCAAATAGACTCCCGTGGACGATGCGTGCGGGGGGCCGAACTCCGGCCGCTTCGGGTTGTAGAAGCGCCCGCGCAGGTCCGTGGGCAACCCGTCCCACTGTTGCATCGGCAGCAACCAGTCGCTGATTTCGAACGCGAAGTCGACAAACTCGAGCCGTCCCGAATGGGCAAACAACGACGTGCAGGCTTGTGTGTGCCATGGCACGAAGGCCGGATTGCGCGCCTCGCAATGGCGGGCCCGGCAGCGAGCGAAGACATCCGCGCACTGTTCCAGGGACGGTGCGCAATCCGCTCCCCGTCGCAGGGCCTCGGCCCAGAACAACAGCGCCTCCCCGGAATAGAAGTTCCAATTGGCGCCGTCGCGCTCGGGCGGGAAGAAGAACGTTCGAAAACCATGCTCGTGGTCCGCCAGCGAGGCCACGCCGGCCGCCAACTTGGTCAACGCCGGAAGAAACTCCTGCCGCGCCGGACTCTCCAGGATGGTCAAGGCGGCGAGGGCGGCGGCTCCGAGCTTGGCCCCGGTCTCCTCCACGATAGCGCCGCGCCCGCCGCCGATGTCCTGGAAATAGCGGTTCAGGTTGAAGCGCAGGTTGCGGCGGGCGGCCTCGCGCATGTCCGCGCTGCCGCGCAGCTCTCCCAGCTGAGCCAGAGACCGCGTCGCCAGAAACTGGCGAATGGCATTGTCGGACGGCGACTCCGCCCCCTGGCTCGGCCAGTACTTGTATGGCAGCGCGCCTTCTGCCGAGAGATTGTCGACCATCCATTGGCCGATGCCATCGGCCAGATCGCCGGCCCGGTCTTCGCCGGCTGAGGGCATCGGGGCGATCACCGGCCCGCCGCGAAACAGCCTCAGCCTCGCGCCCTCGCCGCCACCCGGCAACAGGTACTGCCGCGCCGAAAACGAGAGCAGGCGGCCATCGGCGGCCAAGTCGTCCACCGTCGCACCGCTCTTTTCCAGAAACGAATCCCGCGCCCGGTCGAAGCGGAGGTTGGAGGCGAGCATGTGCGTCGGCGCCAGTCGTACGCGCTTGCCGCGCAAGGCGACTTCCATGCCGACGAGACCGCGGTCTCGTTGGCGGAAGGCGCGGGAAAACTTGTCGGGCGCCACCGGGCGAACGCGATCGACAACGCAGACCTCGACCAGGTCGCCCTGGCCGGCGCCGACGCGTTCGGGCAAGTCGTCGAGGGAGACGCCGCTCTTCCAGCCGTAGCGCTGCGCTGCGCCGTCCGTTCGAACGCAATACCAGGTCAGTGCAGTCTGTGGATGACCGGACTTCGGAATTGGTCAGCCTCGTGTGACTAATCCGATTTGGATGCTAATGCATCGCGAAATTCTTCGCCAAGCGCGATGGCCGGCGTAGCATGCCGAAGCCGGGCGACCGGCGTGAAGGGGCGACAAATCCTTGATGCGGCGGCGAGGAGCGTGGGGTGAGCAACGGAATTGCCATCGACATCCACCAACGGACGGCCTTTGCCGGCGGCTGCGCGTTCGGCGAGGCCGGCTCCTATGAGCGGCTGGTTGGGCGGGCCCGGTTCGCCGTCGATCCCGATGCGCCGGCGCAGGCGGGCATCGTCGATCTGGACAAGGCGCCGCGCAATCGCGACGGGCTGATCGAGTTCGCGGCCGACCTGTGCATCCTGAAGCCGGCCGATCCGGCCCGCACGAACGGGCGGCTCTTCTTCGACTACGGCAACCGTGGCAACAAGCGCGCGGTGCAGTATTTTTGCGACGCGCCCGGCTGCAACGATCCAATGACTCTGGAGCACGCGGGCAACGGTTACCTGTTCCGGCGCGGCTACACGGTGGTGTGGGGCGCATGGCAGGGGGACCTCCTGCGGGGCGACGGCCGTATGGTCATGGACCTGCCCGTGGCGACCGACGGCGCCGCACCGCTCACCGGCCCGGTGCGGACCGAGTTCATCGTCGCGCAGGAAGGCCAGACCACGCTGCCGCTGAGCGGCTGGGTCTCCACCCGCAGCCACCCAACGGTCTCACGCGATCCGTCGAAGGCACGCCTGACGAGGCGCCGTTACCCCGAAGACGAGCGCGTCGAGATTGCGCCGGACGCCTGGCAGTTCGCGCGCCTTGAGACCGGCTTGGGCCTCGACTTCCAGGGCGGCGAGCAGGCGATCGTCGAGTCCGACGCGCACATCTACATGCCGGGCGGGTTCGAGCCCGGCTGGATCTACGAGCTCGTCTACGAGGCCCGCGATCCTCTGGTTCTGGGCCTCGGCTACGTGGCGGTGCGCGACCTCGTGAGCTTCCTGAAGCACGAGGACTGCGACAGCGAGGGCCGCGCCAATCCGGTGGCGGGCGCTGGGCCGATGGAGAAGGCCTATGCCTTCGGCCGCTCGCAGACGGGGCGCCTGATCCGCGATGCGATCTACCGCGGCTTCAACGCCGATGCGATCGGGCGCAAGGTGTTCGACGGCGTGCTGACCCATGTTGCCGGCTGCGGGCGCATGTGGATGAACCACCGCTTCGCCAACGTCGTCGTGCCTGCGGGCCAGCAGTACGAGGACCACGACAACGCGGCAGACAGCTTCCCGTTCTCCTACGCCGCGTGCACGGATCACTTGACCGGCAAGACGGACGCGATCTGCAAGCGGTCCGAATCCGACCCCCTCATCTTTCACACCCAGAGCGCGACGGAATACTGGCAGCGGCGCGGCTCGCTGGTCCATACCGACACGCGAGGCAACGATCTGGAACAGCCCGCGGGCGTGCGGGTCTACTTCTGGTCGAGCGCGCCCCACGTGGCCGATCCGAACCAGGGCGCGCCGGTGCGCGGCATCTGCCAGAACCTGAGCAACGTGGTGCAGACCTCGATGCTGTTCCGCGCGCTGCTCGACGCGATGGACCGCTGGGCGAGCGACGGAATCGCGCCGCCGCCGAGCCGTATTCCCAGCCGCAGCGATGGCAGCCTCGTCGGCATGGAGGAGTGGCGCAAACAGTTTCCGAGTGTCCCCGGAATCGCCATCCCGCGCGAGCCGAGCGCGTTGCCGCTCTACGACTTCGGACCGGAGGCGGAGGACGGAATCCAGAGCACGTTGCCGCCCGAGGTCGTCGATCCCGATGGCTATACCGTGCTGGTGCCGGCGGTCGATGCCGACGGCAACGACGTGGCCGGGGTGCGGGTGCCGATGGTCGCCGCACCGCTCGCCACCTGCACCGGCTGGAACCTGCGGGGCAGGGGCCATGGCGTGGGCGCGATGCACGAGTTCACCGGCAGCACCATCCCCTTGCCCGAAACCGAATCGATGCGGGCTGCCACTGGCGACCCGCGGCCGTCGATCGAGCAGCGCTACGGAGACGCGGAGGGCTACGTCGCCACCATCGTCGAGGCAGCGCAACGCCTGGTCGCGGACGGCCTGATGCTGGAAGAGGACATCGCCCGCGTCGAAGAGCGCGCCCGCACCTGGAGCCGGCCGCTGCACGACGTTCGTCTCTAGCCGGGAAGTCTTTCCAGAGGCCCTGCTGTACGCCATTGATTGCGGCTGGATTCGGCGTCGCGATCCCGGTTTACTGGTGCGAAAGAGGAGCGATCGCCCGTCGCCGGAGCCTCAGGCCGCGACGGAGCGATGGTGGTACGAGAGGAAGATGGGACCGTCGGAGATCTCTCGCGTGAAGTCGGCGAAAGGACGGCGCTGGTGATGCGTCGCCGAACCACCGCATCCCGGCGAGTGAGGCGCGTGGTCGCCCAGCTCCTGCCGCATGCCGTTCTCATCGCCTTCAGCGCCGCCATCCTTCTGCCGCTGCTGTGGCTGCTCCGGGTGGCGCTCACCGACAAGACGACGGCGTACAAGATTCCGCCCGAGTGGGGTCAGGCGAGCATTGGGAACTTCGTCGAGATCTTCACCGGGTATCCCTTCTTCAACTACTTCATCAACAGCGTGACGGTGGCCATCGGCGCGACCGTGATCGCTCTGCCGCTCGCCGCCGCCATCGCCTACGCCTTCGCCCGCTACAACACCGGCGGAATGAGCCTGCGGCTGGTCGTGCTGTCGAGCCAGATGCTGCCGCCGGTGATCCTGGTGCTGCCGCTGTTCACGCTGTTCCTCAAGGCCCAGTTGCTCAACAGCCTGGTCGGCCTCATCGCCGCGCACCTGACCATCAGCCTGCCGTTCCTGGCCTGGCTGCTGGTGGCGTTCTTCGACAGGAACATCGCGCTCGTGGAGGAGGCGGCGCGGGTCGACGGGGCGACGCGCCTGCAGACCTTCCTGCGCATTACGCTGCCCGTGGCGGCGCCCGGGATTCTGGCCGCGGGCCTGCTCTCCTTCATCCTGAGCTGGAACGAGTTCCTGTTCGCGCTGATCCTGAGCGGGCCGCAGACCAACACGCTGCCGGTGGGGCTGTCGTCCTTCCAGACCCACCGCGGCGTCGACATCTCGCTTTTGTCGGCGGCGACGATCTGCGCGATCCTGCCGGTCTTCGTGCTGCTGCCCTTCATGAGGCGGTATCTGATCAAGGGACTTTCACTGGGTGCTCTGAAGTGACGCGGCACCCCATGCTCCGGCGCGTCCCGCCCGGAGCATCCACCGGAGGAGCACGGCTCCACATCAAGGGAGGACCAACATGAGGCTGTTCATCGCTGTTGCCGCCGCAACCATGCTGTTTGCGAGCGTGGCCAAGGCGGAAACCATTCGCATCCTGATGGAAACGGTGCCCGACACCCGTTACATCCAGGAACTGCTGCCGGAATTCGAGGAAGCATCGGGCATCGACGTTGAGATCGAGGCCATCAGCTACATCGACATGCACTCGAAGCTGGTGCCGCAGCTCATCTCGCCCCAGGGGAGCTACGACCTCATCGTGGTCGACTTCTACTGGGTCGGCGAGTTCACCAAGGCGGGCTGGCTGATGCCGCTCGACGATCTCGCCGCCCGCGACGGCGTCAATGTCGACGTGTACGTGCCCAAGCTCATGGATCTGGTCGGGCGCGTCGACGGCGTGCTCTACATGCTGCCGTTCTACAACTACTCGATGGCCCTGATCTATCGCCAGGACCTGATCGACGACCCGGCGGAGCAGGCGGCCTTCAAGGAGAAATACGGCATCGATCTGAGGGTGCCCGAGACCTGGGACGAGTACTGGAAGCAGGTCGAGTTCTTCACCCGCGACAACGACGGCGACGGCGAGCGCGACTTCTACGGGACCGTCATTCAGGGCCAGCGCGGCGACTGCATCTCGATGCAGTGGGCCAACTATCTCTATTCGCAGGGTGGCCGCTACCACGACGAAAACTGGGAACCCCTGCTGGACAGCCCCGAGGCCATCCGGGCCATGGAGTACTACCGCGACGCCGTGGTGAACTACAGCCCGGCCGGCTCGGAGGCCTATTGCTTCGACGAGGCGTTCAACGTCATGGCGCAGGGCCGGGCCTACAGCTTCGTCACCTTCAACATCCTTTACGCCGGCTTCGAGGATCCCGAGTCATCGACGGTGGCGGGGAAGGTCGGCATCACGCCCAATCCGGGCGGAGGCCTGAACGGCGGCTGGGGCTGGGCCATTCCCAATTCGAGCCCGAACGTTGAAGCCGCGTGGACCTTCATCAAGTGGGCCGAGAACCCCGAGACCGCCAAGCGGCGCGCTCTGCTGGGTGGTGCTCCGACACAGGCGCCGATCTTCACCGATCCCGATGTGATGGCGGCGCGGCCCTACTACCCGGTCCTCGGCGAGATCCTCGCCGGCACGCAGGACTTCCCGGTCTTCACCTACACGACCGAGTTCGTAGAGGAAGTGGGCCGGGAGCTGAACTTGGCCGCCATCGGTGAGAAGCCGATTCCGGAGGCCATGGCCGATGCCCAGGCGGAGCTTCGTGCTCTGCTCATCAAGGACGGCAAGATCGCCGAGTAGCGATCCAGCCGCATGCTTCTGTCACCTGCAACGGGTGGCAATTTGACGCTGACGCAGCGGGACCGGCGCTTTGGGTATCTTCTCACGGCGCCCGGTCTCGCTGTGCTGCTGGTCGTCATCACCTTTCCGCTGTTCTTCACCGTCTTCACGAGCTTTTACGACTACACGCTGCTCACCCCCAACCACGACACGTTCATCGGCGGGGAGAATTACCAGGAGGCAGCCGATGAGGAGTACCTCCCAGGGTCTCTATGGGTGACCGTAAAGTTCGTCCTGGCCTCGGTCGTCATCGAATTCATCATCGGCTTCATCGTGGCGCTCTCTCTGAACGCCACCGACCGCTTCAAGACGGTCTATTACCTGATCCTGCTCGCGCCGCTGCTCATCAACCCCGTGGTGGTGGGGCTGCTCTGGCGCATGCTGCTGCATTCCGAGCTCGGCATCGTCAACTACGCCATCGGGCTCGTCGGGATCAGACCGGTGAGCTGGCTCGGCGATCCCACGATCGCGTTCTGGACCGTGGTGCTGACCGACATCTGGCACCAGGTCTCGTTCATGGCGATCCTGCTCCTGGCTGGCCTCGCGGCCCTGCCGCGCGAGCCCTACGAAGCGGCGCGCATGGACGGCGCCTCGCCGCTGCGCTGCTTCTTCTACATCACGCTCCCGCTGATGCGTCCGGTCATCTTCGTCGCGCTCCTCTTGCGCATGATCTTCGCGATCAAGACCTTCGACATCGTCTTCATCATGACCAAGGGCGGGCCCGGCACCGCAACCGACATCATCAGCTACTTCATCTATCGCGCCGCCTTTTTCGGCCTCGACATCGGGCGCGCGTCGGCGATGGCGGTGGGCCTGCTCATCATCATCATCGTGCTGACGGCATTGCTCTATCGCTACATGCGGTCACTGAACTAGGAGGGATGCGAGGTGGCCGAGATCGGGTTGCGGAACCTCACCAAGGTCTACGGACAGGACGTGACCGCCGTCGACAGCATCGACCTCGATGTCCGGGACGGCGAGTTCATGGTCCTGCTGGGGCCGTCGGGATGCGGCAAGTCGACGACCCTCCGGATGATCGCAGGCCTCGAGGCGGTGACCTCGGGCGAGATCATGATCGACGGCGACGTGGTCAACGACGTCGACCCGGCGGAGCGCGACCTCGCCGTGGTCTTCCAGAACTACGCGCTCTATCCGCACATGAGCGTCGCGGGCAACCTCTCCTTCGGCCTCAAGCTGCGCAAGCTCCCGCGCGACGAGATCGACCGCCGCATCGCGGCGACGGCGGACATGCTCGGCATCGGGGACCTGCTGAAGCGCCGCCCGCGGCAGTTGAGCGGGGGGCAGCAGCAGCGGGTGGCGCTCGGCCGCGCGCTGGTTCGGGACCCCGCCGCGTTCCTCTTCGACGAGCCGCTCTCCAACCTGGATGCCAAGCTGCGCGCCGCCATGCGGACGGAGCTGATCAAGCTTCACCGCATGCTGGGCAAGACCATCGTCCACGTCACCCACGACCAGGTCGAAGCGATGACCATGGGCGAGCGGATCTGCATCATGCGCGACGGCCGGATCGTCCAGGTGGGGCCGCCGTTGGAGGTCTACCGCAACCCGGCCGATACCTTCGTCGCGGGCTTTCTCGCGAGCCCGCCGATGAACCTGCTCGATGCCCGGCTTGGCGGCGAGACGGGCCTGGATGAGGTCGAGCTGCCGCCGGTCGGCCTGCCCCTGCTTGCCCGACACAAGGAGGCGTTACAGGGCCGCGCCGGCGGGGCGATCACGCTCGGCATCCGGCCCGAGGATCTCGACGTGGAGCCCTCCGCCGCCCAGCACGCCGCGATGACGGTTACCGTGGTGGCGGTGGAGGCGCTCGGGCCGGAGGTGATCCTGGTGGGGGCGCTCCCCGGCGGCCAGGAGGTCTCGGCCCGGCTGGAGAGCGACTTCGCCGCCCCGGCAGGCTCCGAGGTCCAACTCCACGTCGATCTCGAACGCCTGCACTTCTTCGACACCGACACCGGACGCGCCGTGACCGCCAGCTGAGAATCGGGGTCAGGCGGCGGGCAGATCGGCGAGGGACGGATACAGGCTCTCCAGCCGGCGGTAGAGGTCGCGATAGATGCCGTAGGCGTCGCGGTAGGCCTCGGTCCGGCTGCTGTCGGGCTCGAAGACGCGATCGCACCGGGCGTAGCGGCCGATCGCCGACCAGTCGTCGAGTGCGCCGGTGCCCATGCCCGCGACGAAGGCCGCCCCCAGGCTGGAGCCAGGATGTTCCAGCAGCCGCTCGACCGGTCTCTCGAGGATGTCTGCCGTGATCTGCATCCAGAGATCGCTCGCGGCCCCGCCGTCGCATGCCAGAACCCGGCCGACGGCGCAGTCCATCTCCGCGAACACGTCCATGTGGTGACGGAAGCCGAAGGCCACCGTTTCGAGGGCCGCGCGCCAGATGTGGCGCAGCTCGTGGTGCAGCCCGAGGCCGACCAGCGTGCCCTTCGCGCGGGGATCGTGCAGCGGCGTCTTCTCGCCGAGGAAGTAGGGTAGCAGCACGAGGCCGGCGGCGCCCGGCGGCAAGTCGCTGGCCCGGTCGTCCAGCCAGGCGTGCGGCGTCTGCCCGGCGGCCCGTGCGGCCTCGGCTTCTGCCTGCCCGAGCTGCGCCACGATCCAGTTCAGCACGCTGCCGCTCGCGGCCATGCAGCCGTTGCTGACGTAGAGGCCGGGCACGATGTGGAAGTCGATGAACATGCGCGGGTCGGTCACCGGGCGCTCGCAGGTGAGCATGATGTCCCCGGCGCCGCCGAACTTGACCACCAGATCGCCCTGATCGCAGGCGCCGGCGACGAAGGCGGAGGCGATGTGGTCGGCGCAGCCTGTCACCACGGGCGCCCCGGCAAGGAGACCGGTCTCGTCTGCCGCCTCTGGTGTGACCTCGCCTGCGGGCTCGCCGGAGGCCCTGAGCGGCGGCAACCGGTCGCGCGAAATACCGCCGAGGTTCACCAGGTCCTCGTCGAGGCCGCCCCGCGCGAGGTTGTAGAAGCCGGCCTCAAGCGCCCAGTTGCCTTCAATGGAGAGGGCTCCGGTCAGCCGATACGTGATGTAGTCGTAGGACCCCATCACGGTCTCGGCCTGACCGAAGCAGTCGGGCTCGTTGCGCGCGAGCCATAGCAGCTTGGGCGCCACGACCTGCTGATTGATGCTGCCGCCGGTGCGCCGGAACCAGTCGTCACCGTCGACGCGCTGCTTGAGTTCCTCGACTTCATCGACGGCACGGGCGTCGTTCTGCTGGATCGAGGGGCGCAGCGGCCGCCCCGACCCGTCGAGAAGGATCACCGTGGGCACCATCCCGGTCACACCGACTGCCGCGATGTCGCTGGCTTCGAGATTGGCGGTCCGCAGCAGCTCCGGCACGAGGCCGCAGACGTTGGACCACCAGAGCTCCGTGTCCTCCTCGGCCCAGTTGGCATGGCGCGAGACGAGGGCGCTGGGCCGCGACGCGGTGGCAAGGATGCCGCCCTCGGTGTCGATCAGAATGCCGATGGTGGATGTCGTCCCGATATCGAGGCCGAGCAGAGTGCTCATCAGGCGCGGACCTTCGAGACGACCTCCATGAAGCGCGCGACGCGGTCAGGGTCCACGGCATTCCAGGTGTCGCCATCGACCTTGAAGTGGGTGCCGACGACGCAGCCGTCGGCCACCTTAAGGATGTCGGCGATGTTGTCGACATTGCAGCCGGTATTGGCAAGCACCGGCGTGCCGGGGACGGCGCTAGCCACGCGCTCCAGGCTCGTCTGGTCCACCGCCTGGCCCGTCATCGGACCCGAGACGAGAACGGCGTCGGCGAGCGAGGAGAAGACGGCGCTTGCGGCCCGGGCTTCAATGGAGCGGTCGCCCAGCGGCGCGGCGAACTCGGCATTGACGTTGAACATGAGCTTGAGGTCGTCGCGGCCGAGGTCGTGGCGCAGGCGGACCGCCTTGGCGGCGGAGGGCTGCCACAGACCCATGTCGGAATCGTAGACACCGGTGAAGATCTCGCGCGCGAACGCGGCCTCCGCCGCGACGGCGAGCGCCACGGTCGCCACCGGGTCCCACAGATAGTTGACGCCGAACGGAACGCGCAGCGCGCCCTTCACCGCCGCGACGACGGCCGCCATGGCGCTAAGGCTTTCCGGGGAGGCCTCCAGCAGGTACGGGCGGTCGCCTTCGTTGCCGAACATGACGGCGTCGACGCCGCCGGCCTGGAGCGCTTCGATGTCCTTCGCGACGTGGTCGACGATAGCCTGAATGCCGCCGTCGGCGTCGTAGAGCGGTGCCCCGGGCAGCGGCAGCAGATGGGCCATCGCGATGACGGGTTTGTCGGTGCCCGTGCAGTCCTTCAACCAGGTCATGGGGTTGCTGCTCCGGTCTCAGTCCATCAGCACGCCGCCGCTGGCGTTGATCGCCTCGCCGGTCAGAAAACCGGAGAGATCGCTCGCCAGGAAGACGACGATCGCCGCAACGTCCTCGGGCTCCTCCAGCCGGCCGAGCGGCGTCGCAGCCACGTACTCGTCGCGGACGGCGCCGGGCGTCATGCCGCGCAGCTTGCCCTCCCACACGAGTTCGCGGTCCTGCATGGAGGTGCGCACGTAGCCGGGGCAGACCGCGTTGACGCGAATGCCGTGCTCGCCGACCTCCCGCGCCAGCGACTGGGTGAAGCCGACCACCGCGAACTTGCTGGCCGCGTAGTGAGCGAGCAGGGGTGCGCCGATCTTGCCGGCGAGCGAGGCCGTATTGACGATCGCGCCCTTCTCGCCGGCGGCGAGGAAGTGGCGCACGGCCTCCCGGTTCGAGAGAAACACGCCCTTGGCGTTCACCGCCATGTTGGAGTCCCACTCCTCCTCAGTGAGGTCCACTACGGCGTTCATCGTCGAAATGCCGGCATTGGCGGCTAGCAGATCGAGACCGCCCATCCAGTCGGCTGCGCTACGGAAGACCTCCGCAGTCTCCGCCGCGTCGGTGACGTCCAGCCTGTAGGCGCGCGTTCCCCCGCCCAGGCGTTCGGCGACATCGCGCGCGCCGTCCAGGCCGATATCGGTGACGGCGACCCGCGCGCCCTCGCTCACGAAGGCCTCGGCGATGGCGCGTCCGATGCCGGTGGCCGCTCCCGTGACGAGCGCCCGCCGACCGGCAAGCAATCCGCGACCTTGATTCATGACCTCACCGCAACGATTCGAAGCAACGCAGTCATGGTATCACGCGGGACTCCGCGCGGGCAGGCGGCTCGCCAGCGGAGGGCAACACCGGGGCAAATGTGCGGCCGACATCGGTGGCGTGCATGCGAAGAGCTTAGTCTTGCCCCAAACTCTGAATCCGACTGCTCCAGGGCGAACGGCGAACCTTATTGACGAAGGCCCGGTCCGCCGTGACCAATCGTGACTCTTCGACCTCCGCAAGCGCCAGATACTGGCAATCGTAGACGGGGTGATTCAACGCGCATGCCATTTCGAAGGCCCGTGCGTGCAGCCGTGCCGCTGGAACCAAGGACGCGAACCACTGAGGCAGGGCCGAGAGAAATGCATGTGCCTGAGCCAGCGGGATCGTCTCGCCCGATACCCTGCGCCATGCCGCGTTCGCGCATTCGACCAGAATCATGTCGGGGGCGGAGAACACTTCGCCCGTCTCCGCCAGGGCGCGCGCCTCGGTCGAAAGAGGCTCCTCGAAGAACCACTTGCACGCCACGCTTGCGTCGATCACGAGGGTCATCGGCTGTCCCGGTCTTGCCGCAAGAGGGTCACACTGTCTTTCAGCGGACCGGGGGTCATGGCTCGGATGCGGTCGGCCTCCGCAATCATTTCATTGCGCTCCGGGCGCGCCGCGCCAGTCAAAATCGCTCTCAGCTCGTGCTCCATGGAGTGACCCTTGCGCTGCGCCCTTCGCTTCAGCACGGCGACGACTTCCGAGTCGAGATTTCGCACGATGACCTGGGAGCGCGCGCTGCCGGACGCCTTCTCGCGGGCCCGGCGGTATGTGTCGATTCGTGCGAAACGAACCCGTTCTTCGTCCAAACGCGGCTGTTCGACTGTCCAACCGGCGCGCATCCAACTCCGCGCCTGCGCATGGGTCCTGTCGTTCCCCCACCAAGACTGGTGCCGCCGGGCACTGGCAGGAAGGGGAGTGCCGATGAGTCCCTCGATTTGGGAAAACGTCAGCGAGCACGAATCGTCATGCTGTTCAGACAGATAGCGTTCCAGGAGGACGTACTTCGGCATGTCGGCCTCGAGAAAGGGAAATCACCTAAGGGAATGATATCGTCTGTTCCCTATTTCATCAATGCCCAATACTGGGTGGGCGGCAATTGGCGATAGCGGCGGGAGGCGGGGAGGGGTAGCATTCGGGCAGGGTTCAAGGCCCGTTGAACAAGGGCAAAGGGGGGCAAGCGATGAAGAGACGCGGATGGATAGCGGGCGCGGCGGCGCTGGCGATGGCACTGGCCGTTTTCACCGGAACGAGCGTGGCAAGCGCCCAGGAGGACCACTCGGCCGCGGTCAAGGCCCGCCAGGCTCACATGCAGCTCAACGGTTTCTTCATGGGTCAGCTCGCGGCCATCGCGAAGGGGCAGGCGCCCTACGACGCGGCGCAGGCGACCGGGGTCGTCAACAGCCTGCTGGCGCTCAACACCATGGACGTGGGCGCGATGTGGCCGGCCGGCTCCGACAATCAGTCGCTACCGGGCAAGACCCGGGCCCTGCCCGAGATCTGGACCACCTTCCCGGCGATCGTCGAGAAGTCCGACGCGCTGACCAAGGCGCTTGAGGCGATGGTGGTGGCGGCGGGAACCGACCTCGCCAGCCTCCAGGGCGCGTTCGGTGCCGTCGGCGCCGGCTGCGGCGGCTGCCACCGCTCCTTCCGCGCCGAGAAGTTCTGACGGGGGGCTTTTTCTTATTCCCTCAGGCGCCGGGCGCTCGCTCCGCTCGCTTGGCTACGCGCCTTAGGCGCGGCGCGCGGTCGCGCGCTCCGGGCAGCTTGCGGCCCGGCCCTCAGGCGCCTGACGGCCACACCAGCGGGAACTCGGGATCGTCCAGGGGGTCGCCGTCCCCTAACCGTTGGTGCGCCTCGGGGAAGGGGGGCGAGACCTCGCCAGGGCGTACCTTGAAGCGCACGTCGTCACCGACCCAGCGGTGAACGAAGGCGCGCCGGCGCGCGGACGCCGAGGCGTTGCCCGGCGCACCGTGGACGGTGAGGAAGTGGAAGGCGATGGCGTCGCCCGGCTCCACGTCGAACGAGACGATCTCGTAGTCGTCGCGGTGCGCGTCGATGTCCGGCATGGTGTCCAGCGCCTCGCCTTCGCGCCGGTAGTCGATGCCCACGAACTTCTTGGGCATGAACGACTTTCCCCAGCGGTGGGAGCCCGCGACAAGCTCCAGGCAGACCGCGCGCGGCACGGGATCGAGCGCGGTCCAGAAGCTCACGCACTGGGTCCCGTCGATGCAGTAGTAGGGCAGATCGTGGTGCCACGGTGTGCGCGACTCGGTCCGGGGTTCCTTGACCAGCACGTGCTCGTGGAAGAACCGCGCCGTGCTCGAGGCCATGAGCCGCGCGGCGAGCGCCGCCGCGCCCGAGTGGAGCACGAAGTCCCGGTATTCGGGAATGCGCGCCCAGTTGCAGTAGTCGCCGAAAAAATAGCCCTGCGAGCCCTCGGGCTCGTATTCCTTCTTGTAGATGCCGGGCGCGCCCATGTTGCGCTCGACGCCGGCGCGCAGCACGTCGAGCCAGTCAACGAACGCGCCTTTGAGATGGACGACGCCGTCGCGCTGGAACCTCTCGGCAATGGCCTTGTCGGCGGCTGCGCTGTCTGCGGTTGTCATCAGCGACACGTCCGGTTGCGCCTGGATCAGAAGTCGACCTGATCGCCGCCCTTGAGGCCCAGCATCTCGCGCGCCTCGGCAGGCGTCGCCACCTCCAGCGAAAGCTCCTGCACGATACGGCGGGCCTTGGCGACCTGGGCGGCGTTGGAGGGCGCCAGCTCACCCTTGCCGAGGAAGAGGCTGTCCTCCAGCCCGACGCGGATGTTGCCGCCCATCATCGCGCCCATGGTGACGAAGCTCATCTGGTGGCGGCCGGCGGCCAGGATCGACCAGCGGTAGTCGTCGCCGAACAGCTTGTTGGCGATGCGGCGCATGTGCATCAAGTTCTCGTGGTCGGCGCCGATGCCGCCCAGGATGCCGAAGATGGTCTGCACGAAGAGCGGAGGCTTGACCAGGCCGCGGTCGAGGAAATGGGCCAGGTTGTAGAGGTGGCCGACGTCGTAGCACTCGAACTCGAAGCGCACGCCGTGGCCTTCACCTAGATCCTTCATAATGTATTCGATGTCTTTGAACGTATTCCTGAAAATAAAGTCCTTTGTGCCCTCCAGATGGGGCCTCTCCCAGTCGTACTTGAACTCCTTGTAGCGGTTCAGCATCGGGTAGATGCCGAAGTTCATGGAGCCCATGTTGAGCGAGGTCATCTCCGGGCTCGCGCGGCGCGGCGCGGCGAGACGCTCGTCGAGGGTCATGCCGAGCCCGCCGCCGGTGGTGATGTTGATGACCGCGTCCGACTGCTGCTTGATGCGCGGCAGGAAGGCCATGAACACGTCTGGGTCGGGCGTCGGGCGGCCGTCGTTCGGGTCGCGGGCATGGAGGTGGAGGATCGAGGCGCCGGCCTCGGCCGCCGCCACGCCGTCGGCCGCGATCTCGTCCGGCGTGACCGGCAGGTGCGGCGACATGGTGGGGGTGTGGATCGACCCCGTGACCGCGCAGGTGATGATGACTTTGCTCATGGCCCGTGGCCTCCCGCTCGTGCTCGCTGCGCGCCGTACCGGCGGCTGCGACGGTTCTACCCGCCCGCCGCAGGCTTCGACAAGCGCCCCTTAGAGCAGGGTGCGCAACAACTCGTGGAGCGCGGCCTTGCGCTCGAAGCCTGCGCCGGGCGCATCACCGAGCCGGACCCTCCCGTCCTCGACCGGCGTGCCGTCGGCGAAGCCGCCGAAGGGCTGGAAGACGCCGGGATAGGACTCGCAGCCACCCAGCGAGAGGCCACCGGCAATGCTGAGCGCCAGCAGATTGCCGCCGTGGGGCAGAAAACGGCGCGGCGACCAGCCTTCTGCCGCCATCATTGCAACGATACCGATGGTCTCGCCCACGCCGTAGGCCAGCGCGGGGTCGAACTGCACGTAGTCCAGGTCCGGCCGCATGCCGCCGAAGCGCAGCAGGTTGCGGGCATCCTGGAGCGAGAGCAGGTTCTCGCCGGTCGCGATCGGCGCGGGATAGGCCGCTGCTACTGTAGCGTTCAGAGAGAAATCCAGGGGATCGCCCGGCTCCTCGTACCAGGCGAGGCCATATGCGCTCATGGCCTCGCCGTAGCAGAGCGCCGTCTCCTCATCGAAGCGGCCGTTGGCGTCCACCGCGAGCCGCGCGCCGTCGCCGCCGAGCAGCGCAAGCACCGCCTCGATCCTGGCGCAGTCCTCGCCGAGAGAGGCGCCGCCGATCTTCATCTTGACCTGCGTGTAGCCCTCGCCCAGATAGCGCCGCATTTCGGCGACGAGGCCGTCCGTGCCCTTGTCCGGATCATAGTAGCCGCCGGCGGCGTAAACGGGGATGCGGCGCTCAGGTGCAGGATTGCCCGCGTCGTCTGCGATCAGCGCCCAGAGCGGCATGTCGCGGATCTTCGCCGCGGCGTCCCAGACCGCGATGTCCAGGGCCGCCACCGCCACCGCGCGCTCGCCGTGGCCGCCGGGCTTCTCGTTCCGCATCATCAGGCGGCGGATGGCGCGGGGGTCGAGCG
>JAPPHR010000149.1 GCA_028820995.1 Rhodospirillales bacterium | reverse complement strand
GGCCGCGCCACCGGCAGGATGATCTTCCAGATCGCCTTCAGCCGCGTGCAGCCGTCGACCAGGGCCGCGCGTTCCAGGTTGGGGGGCAGCCCCTCGAAGTAGCTCTTCATCATCCAGGTGCTGAGCGGCAGGATCAGGCTGCAGTAGGCGATGATCAGCGCCCAGAGCGTGTCGATCAGGCCGAGCGACCTGAAGAGGATGAAGAAGGGCAGGATGAGCGCCAGGCTCGGGGTCATCCGGGTGATCATCAGCCCCCACAGCGTACCGCTCATGATGCGGCTTTTGCCGTGGCGGGCGTAGGCGTAGCCCGCGAGCGTGCCGAGCGCGAGGTTGATGAGGGTGACGCCCGTGGCGACGATCAGGCTGTTGAAGATGGAGAATGGCACGCGGGTCGCCTGGATGCTCGACTGTCCGTCCTCGACCCCGCCCGGGAAGAGCACGAAGCGGTAATTCTCGATCGTCAGTGCATCGGGGACGATGGTCGGAGGCGTCCTCACCAGGGACGCCGATGGGGACAGGCTCATGATCAGCAGCCAGATAAACGGGCCAAGCGACCAGCAGAAAATCAGAATGGCCACAATCGCCAACGCCGCGTGCGCGAGCGGGCGGCGGGCGGTCGTCGGAATCAAGCCGTGGCGCGGACGGACCGGCAGCTTCTCCAGCCGTGTCGCAATGTGATCGCCGGCACCTGCGACCACTTGAATCAGGGTCCGGCCTAGGCTCTCTTCCGCCTCCCCGCCGATCGCCGCCTTGGACTTGGCCCGAGACGGGAACAGCAGCTTCAGATAGATCCAGGCGAGAATCAGGCAGAGGATGGTGAGCACGAACAGGATCGCGGCACCTTCGCCCATCTTGAAGAAGTGATAGGCGTAGGCGTAGCCCATCCAGGCAAACACTGTGGTCGCGCTGCCGGGGCCGCCGCTGGTCATGACCCAGAACAGGTCGAAGGCCATGATCGAATTGATCGTGGTCAGGATCATGGTGAGCAGCAGCATCGGCTTGAGCCAAGGCAACGTGATCTTGAAGAAGCGCTGAAACGGCCCCGCACCGTCGATGCGTGCCGCACGGTGCAGGTTCTCCGGCATCGACTGCAGACCCGCCAGGATCAGCAGCGTGGCGAGTGGCGCCTGATTCCAGATGTGCACCAGCGCGACCAGGTTGAAGGCGACGGTTCCGTCGCCCAGCCAGTGGATCGGCTTCTCGATCAACCCGAGGTCGAACAGGATGGCATTGAAGGTTCCGTATTCGCCGTTGAACATCCATCCCCAGAGCACGCCCACGGCGACCGGCGCCATCGCCCAGGGGACAAGAACCACGCTCCGCAGAAAATTCCGGGCGGGGAAGACCATGTTGAGAATCAGCGCCATGCCCATGCCGAGCAGCAGCCCGCCGGCCACCGTGACTAAGGCGAAGTACGCGGTCCGGCCGAGCGCGGCGATGAACTCGGGGTCCGGCAGGATGCCAATGTAGTTGTCGAGGCCTACGAAGATCCACTGCTGGGTCAGCATGTTGATGCGATGCATGCTGAGCGCCAGCGCATAGACCAGCGGAATGCCGAAGATGACGAAGACGACGAGCAGCGTCGGCGACGTCAGCAGGAACGGCAGCTTTATGGATGGCTGATCGGCGCGGGGCCTGAATACCGCGAACGCGCCGGGTTCAAGCAGTCTCGATAGAGCCATCGACGGACTTCCGACGGGGCCGCCCCCGCCCTGCGGACGGGAGCGGCCGGAACAAGAATTGTCGGATCAGGATCAGGCCGGGTAGAGCCCCTTCAGCTCGACCGCCTTGGCATGCAGCTTGTCGATGACCTCGTCCGTGGACTGCTCGCCACGGATGTAGTCCTGCATTTCGCCCATCATGTACCAATCCCATTCCGGGAACCACATGGTCTTGGCGACGTCGCGCGTGGTCGCGGTCTCGAGCTGCTGGGTCGCGACCTCCAGGTCCTTCCACTGCGAGAAGGCAGCCTGCACTGCCTCGCTCTCGATGACCTCCTTGTGCGGCGTGCCGAGGCCGAAGTCGAGCGCCCAGCGGGTGGCGACGTGATACTTGCCGTCCTTGGCCTTGCCGCCGAAGAACTGCATCAGATCCCAGGCCCTGAGCTCGTCGACCGGATTGGCGCCCATCTGATAGACCGCGGTCCAGATGAAGGTCGACCGCGTCTTGCCCGGCATGATGGCATTCCGGCAGGCGCCGGCGATCTGCGACATCTCGGGCGTGTTGAACACCTTCTGGTCGTATTCGTGGACGATCATGTAGGTGTGCTGGCCGGTGGCGAAGTTGGGGACCGCCTCGCCTTGGAGGGTCATGATGTCCGGCACCACCAGCTCTTCCTCGTAGAGCGTGCGGTGAACCTCGCAAATCTTGCGGAAGTTCTCGTCGAAGGCCGGATCGAAATTCTCGTCGAAGACCTTGGAGCCCTCCGAATACCAGGCGGCGAACAGGCTCCAGGAGAGAGTCGGCCACTGCCGCGTCCAGGCCGAGATGTAGGGGTGGTCGGAAATGCCGTCCGCTTTCAGCTTGCGGCATTGATCCAGCAGTTCGTCCCAGGTGGCGGGCGGCTCCATGCCGGCCGCGTCCAGATGATTCTGGTTGCACACGAACGAGTTGAAGCCCGTGTAGTAGGGCAGACCGCCGAGCGAGCCGTCAGGCAGCGACATGTTGTGCACGTTGACGTCGTACATGTTCGCCTTGATCGCATCGAGGCCCGGCAGCCCGTCGAGGGAGCGCGTCCAGCCAGCCCGGTTCCAGCGCACGATGCGGTCCTCTTCGGAGTACATCATGTCGATGTGCTGGCCGGCGATCAGCTTGGTCTCGACGACCGCGTGATACTCGCCGGGCACCAGCTCGTAGTTCACGTTCTCGTCGTTGAGCGTCTTGAAGGTCTCGACGTTCTCGGCGACGATCTGCGGGTTGTATTGCCAGCCGACGAAATGCAGCGGGTCCTCCGGCGCCGCCAGCGCCTTGCCCGCCACGCCCGGCACGGCCAGCGCGGCGCCTGCGGCCAGACCGCCCTTGAGCACGGACCGTCGGTCGACCAGGTACTGCTCCAGATTACGACGTTTACGCGACCACTCATTGGACATGCTGTTGCCTCCATCTTGGTTTCGAGTTGGACGTTGCCGTGACCGGCGACTCGCGACAAGCGCGTATTGGTGCTGTGCCTCGGAACGCGACTCCGGGATATCGCTGAGGCATCATGCCACAATCGGTATCTTTCCATTGAGACCAAGCCCGGCATCAGGATGCGTCCTTTTGGGGGCGTAAAGCAAGCCGGATCGGCAGGGGGAAGACGTTGATCGAGCGGGTCGTGTTCGACAAGCCAGGCCACTCGACCGACGCCTTCTTGGACACGGGCGTGCGGCTTTTCCGAACCCGTCTTCTCCTGAGGGTCGCCTGCCTCGTGCTTGCCGGGCCGAGGCGGCACATTCCGATCCGCGCGTTGGTTGGGACTTGGCTCCCCCTACTCGACGCTACCCGCTGATCCCGATCGCAACATGCGCTGTGGTATGCTTCCAGTTGGTGCCACGGTATCGGCATGTTGGGATATCCCATACAGCCGACGCCAATTCACAAAGAGCAGTGCCCTGACTCCGGCATCATGGGCCGCCTGTCTTGATCTGGACCACTCGATAGCGGTCGGTCATTACGGCGACGAACGATGTGCCGACCGCAATGCCTGCTTTGTAATCGGGTTAGAGACGGAGAGCCCAACGATGAAATCACGATCCGCCATCATGACCGCTCCTGGCCAGCCGCTGCTCATTGACGAAATCGACGTTCCGGACCCAGGTCCCAATCAGGTCATCGTCAAGCAGACGGCCAGCGGCATCTGTGCCTCGCAGATACACGAACTGAACTTGATTCCCGGGGAGGATTGTCCCTGCGTGCTCGGTCACGAAGGCGTCGGCGTGGTCACCCATGTGGGGAAGGACGTCACCCACCTGAAGGAAGGCGACTGGGCGATCACGACCTGGGTTCCCAGAGGGGGCTTCCCGGGCCGGGACTTTATCAATAGTCTCGCGCCGATCGGGACGTCGTTTCAGGGTAAGTCGATCGGCGGGCCGATCGGTACATTCACCGAGCATTGCCTGGCAAGCGACCAATTGGCGGTCAAGGTTGCGCCCGAACTCGCCAGCCCGGAGAGCAGCATCATCGGCTGCGCCGTGCTCACCGGCGGCGGCGCGGTGCTGCACACCGCCAAGGTGCGAACCGAGGAGTCGGTGGCCGTGGTCGGCGCCGGCGGGATCGGCCTCTGCGCCCTCAAAATGGCATCGCTGCTGCAGGCCTACCCCGTGATCGCCGTGGACCTTGACGATGAAAAGCTCGAATTCGCCAAGCAATGGGGCGCGACCCACACGGTCAACGCCAGCAAGGTCGATCCGGTCAAAGCGGTATGGGAAATCACCGGCAAGGGCGCCGACTACGCCTTCGATGCGGTGGGGACGGTCCCCACCCACGAGCAGATTCTCGACATGGTGCGCGGCGGGGGCCCGGGCGCCGACAACTTGGGCGGCATAGCGGTCATGATCGGCTGGCCGCAGACCGAGTTTAAGCTCAACGGGGAGCACTTTGTCTTTCACCAGCGCCAGTACCGGGGCAGCCACGGCTCGTCCATACCGGACGAGGACTTTCCCATGTACCTGCGCCTCGACTCCGAGGGCAAATTTCCCATGGATAAGCTGGTCACGCGCAGCTACAGCCTCGAACAGATGAACGATGCCCTCGACGACCTCAGGGAGGGCCGCATTCTCGGACGATCCATCGTTCGCTTCTAGTCACCTGGCACTGAAGTAGAGTTCATTGAGAGTTGGCCTTCCGAGTGGGACGAAGGCGGTCATCTCGATGGCGCGCGGTACGGGACGGCCACTGGCGGCGCTGGTCTTGAGCGATGAGGAACGCTCGTTTCTGGAAGCACAGGTTCGCCGCCACCACCGACAGCGACCAGCACGAACCGGTCTTCCCGGATCGCGCCAGAGACTGCAAGGTCGACGGCCCGAACCAGCTCTGGGTCGCCGACCTGACCTACATCGCCATCCTCGGCGGCTTTGTCTACCTGGCGGCGATCATGGATGCGTGGTCGCGCCGCATCGTGGGTTACGCGCTCAGCCGGCGGATCGATGCCAGGCTCACCCTTGCGGGGCTCACGGCGGCGATCGAAGACCGCAACCCGCCACCCGGATGCATTCATCACTCCGACAGTGAGCATGCGCGGGCCGGTTCCCTCGGGATGACCTGACCCGCACAGCGATAGACGCATCTAGGCTGTTGTTAAGCGCCGGCGTTTGACCCCTCAGCATCCAAGAGAATCAATATGTTGACGCGCCGATCGGCGGCCAATCTGGGCGCTGAACAACATCAACCCAACTAAAAGCTAAATTCTAACTGCACACCTCGTCGAGCAGGCGGCGCATGAAGGCCTCGCAGGCGCGCACCTGGCTCAGCTCGATGTACTCGTTGGGCTGGTGCGCCTGGAGGATGCTGCCGGGCCCGCAGATCACGGTCGGGATTCCGACTTCCTGGAACTGCCCTGCCTCGGTGCCGTAGGCCACCACCTCGGTGTGATTGGTGCGGGCGAGCGCCATCACGATCGCTTCCGCCGGCGAGCCGTCTTCGGGCACGAGACCCGGCACCTGGGCGCGGATCTCCGTGGTGATCGCGGTGGCCGGATCGACCGCGTGCATCCGGGGCAGCACTGTCTCCTCCGCGAACCGCTCGAAGCGGGTGCGAACCTCGTCGGGGTCGGCTCCCGGCATCAGCCGGTATTCCCACGTGAAGGTGCAGTCGAGCGGGACGATGTTCTGGGCCGTGCCGCCCCGAATCGTGCCCACGTGAACGGTCGTGTAGGGCGGGTCGAAGCCGCTCTCCGGCTCGGCCCGGGCCGCCATCTCGTCCGCCAGCTCGGTAAGGAAATGGACCAGCGTCGCGGTGTGCTGCACCGCGTTCACGCCCAGATGGGTGGCGCTGGAGTGGACCTCCAGCCCGCGCACGCGGGTTTCGAAGCTATAAACACCCTTGTGGGCGTTCACGACCGCCATGTTCGTGGGCTCGCCCACGATCACGATGTGCGGCTTGACGCCGAGCTCGGCGCCGAGCTGGTTGATCATCAGCGGCGCGCCGAGGCAGCCGACCTCTTCGTCGAACGAGAGCGCGAAATGGATCGGCGTCTTGAGTGGGCGGGCTATAAATTCGGGCACGAGGGCGAGCGCGATTGCGCTGAAGCTCTTCATGTCCGAGGTGCCGCGCCCGTAAAGGCGGCCGTTCTTCTGAACGAGGCTGAACGGATCCGTGTCCCAGGGCTGGCCATCCACCGGCACCACGTCGGTATGACCCGAAAGCGCGATGCCGGGCACACCGCTGGGCCCTACCGTGGCATAAAGATTTGCCTTGTTTCCCGTTTCGTCATGGATAAGTGTAGAGTCAATGCCGTGAGAGGCGAGATAGTCGCGCACGAAATGAATGAGGGCGAGGTTCGACTCTCGACTAGTCGTGTCGAAAGACACGAGCCGCTCAATCATTTCGATTGGATCGTAATGAGTGCCGGACATACACGTCACCATTCGTTTGTGGGGCCGCGATTGTCGCCGCGACATCGCCGCGGCACAAGACCGCTTGCCAGCGGGTGCCGGACGCACCGGCGGCGCCTCCGCCCCGACGAGGGCCGCGGGCGCCCTTGGGCGTCGGGCGCCCCGGCCTTAACGCTTCTTTGCATACCGGACAACATCGAGAAACCCGAGGTTCACACCCTGCTCCCCGTGACACGACCCTGACCCTGTCGAGAGGCCGCCCTTGGCCCGTCGCCGTTATCGCTTTCTGAAGATCTCCTTGCCGCTGCTGACGCTGGTTTGCGCGGTGCTTGCGGTTGGCTATCTGCAGGCGACGCGACCCGAGATCGAGCGCAAGGGGCCGCAGGAGCGGGCGCGGCCGATCGCCGCAGCCACCGTGCAGCTCGCCGACGTTCAGCCTGCGATTTCCGCCTTCGGCGAGGTGGTGGCGGAGCGCGACGTGGAGCTGCGGGCGCTGGTGGCGGGCGCCGTGGTGGCGGTGGGCGAGAACTTCGTGAACGGGGGCACGGTGCGGGCGGGCGACCTCCTGGTGGAGATCGACCCGTTCGAGTATCGCGCTGCGGTGACGGAGGCGGAGGCGTCGCTTGCGGAGGCGCGGGCGCAGCTTGCGGAGACCGGGGCCGAGCTTGGGGCCGAGGAGGCGGGTCTGGTCGAGGAGCGCACCCAGCTCGGGCTTGCGGAGCGCGAGCTTGAGCGTCGCGAGGCGCTTCTGGCCAAGGGGACGGCGGCGCAGAAGACGGTGGACGATGCCCTGCTGCGGCGCAGCGAGCGGGCGCGGGCCGTGGCGGGGACGGAGCGGCGGGCGGCGGGCCTGCGGGCGCGCATTGCGCGCCAGGATGCGGTCATCGCGCGGAGCAGGGTGGCGCTGGAGCGGGCGGAGCGGGATCTTGCGAACACCCGGCTGATTGCGCCCTTTGACGGCTACCTGACGGATGTATCGGCGGCGCTGGGCAAGCGGCTCGGCGTGAACGACCGTGTCGTGCGCCTGCTGGATCAGGCGCGTCTCGATATCCGGTTCCATCTGAGCGACGGGGACTATGGGCGTCTCGTCTCCTCTGCGGCGGGCCTGCATGGCCGGCCTGTCGAGGTGACGTGGCGGGCGGGCAGCCGCAGCTTCCCCTTCCGCGCGGTGATCCAGCGGGCAGACGGCGAGGTGGATGCGGCGAGCGGCGGCGTTCGGGTCTATGCGCGGATCGAGGACGCAGGCGCGCGCGTTCCGCTTCGGCCGGGCGCGTTCGTCGAGGTTCGCATCCCGGACCGCGTCTACCGGGGGGCTGCGCGCCTTCCCGAGACGGCGCTGGTGGGGGGCGACACGGTGTATGCGGTCGTGGAGGGCCGGCTCGAGCCCCGCCCGGTGGCGTTGCTCGCGCGCGTCGGCAACGACGTCGTGGTCTCGGGTGGGATCGCAGACGGCGAGCGCGTCGCGACCACCCGCTTCCCCGAGATCGGACCGGGCGTCAAGGTCCAGGTCAGATGACCGCAACGGGACGCGGTGTGATCGGGCTGTTCACACGCCATCGCACCGCCGCCAATCTCGTGATGGTGCTCATGATCCTGTTCGGTGCGCTCGGGCTTGCGCGCATGAACACCCAATTCTTCCCCACGTTCGCCGTCGAGTGGGTCTCGGTCAGCGTGACCTGGCCCGGCGCCAGTGCCGAGGACGTCGATACCAATATCGTCGCGGCGATCGAGCCGGAGGTCCGTTTCCTCGACGGGGTCAAGCGCGTCTTCTCGCAGTCCGTGGCAGGTATCGGCTCGGTGGTCGTGGAATTCGAGCCGGGGACGAATCTCGATACGGCGCTGGCCAACGTCGAGAACTCCGTGGACCGGGTCGAGACGCTGCCGGAGGACTCCGAGAAGCCCGTCGTCAACCGCCTCTACTTTTACGAAAACATTGGCAATATCGTCGTCTCCGGCCCGTTCTCCGAGGCGGCGCTGCGTGCCCACGCCAAGGACATCCGAGAGCGTCTGCTTACCGCCGGCGTCGACAAGGTCGACCTGTTCGGCAGCCGGCGCGAGGAGATCTGGGTCGAGGTCGGCGAGGGGCGCCTGCGCCAGCTCGACCTGACGCTGAGCGATATCGCGTCGCGCATTGGCACGAGCTCGGCCGACCTGCCCTCCGGCATCGTCCCTGCCGGCACCAACAAGCAGATTCGCAGCCTGGGCCTTGCCAGATCGACCGAGGAGATCGGCCAGGTCGAGATCATCGCGCGCGAGGACGGGGCCAAGGTCCACCTCCGCGATATCGCGACCATTAGCGAACGCTTCAACGAGCGGGACACGGTCGCGTTCAGGGCCGGCTACCCCGCCATCGAGCTGCAGGTGCGACGGGCGAGCACGTCCGATGCGCTGGAGCAGGCGGGCATACTCGATACCTTTCTCAAGGAGTTGCAGCCGACGCTGCCGCCAACTCTGGTCGTCGAGCACTACGACGATACGGCGGAGCTCATCGACGACCGCATCAACATGCTGCTCCGCAACGGCGCAAGCGGGCTGGCTCTGGTGGTGCTGGTGCTGTTCATCTTTCTGAGCACGCGGGTTGCCTTCTGGGTCACGGTCGGCATTCCCGTCTCGTTGCTCGCCACCCTCGGCGTGATGATGCTGACCGGACAGACGATCAACATGGTGAGCCTGTTCGCGCTCATCATGGCGATCGGCATCATCGTGGACGACGCCATCGTGGTCGGTGAACACGCGGTGACACAGCGCGCCGCGGGCGCTGACCCGGCCGAGGCGGCGGAACTCGGTGCACGGCGGATGTTGGCGCCGGTGATGGCCGCGACGCTGACCAGCGTCGCCGCCTTCCTGCCGCTCTTCATGGTGTCGGGCCAGATCGGCGAGATCATCGGCGCCATACCCCTGGTGATCGTGGCTGTCCTCGTCGCCAGCCTGGTCGAGTGCTTCCTGGTGCTGCCCGGCCATTTGCGTATCGGTCTGAGGACCGATCCGCGTGGGGAGAACCGATTCGCGCGATGGTTCAATCCTCGCTTCGAGGCCTTCCGGGACGGGCTGTTCGCTCGCATCGTGCGGAGCTGCGTCTCCTGGAGATATCTGACCGTCGCCGTCGCGATCGGACTCCTGCTGCTGTTCGTAGGGCTGATCGCGGGCGGGCGTATCTCCTTCATCTTCTTCCCCTCGCCGGAAGCGGATTCGGTGCTTGCCAATGTCACCTTCGTCGAGGGCACCAAGCGGGAGACCACGATCGCCATGGTGGACGAGCTCGGCCGGGCGCTGGACGAGGCCGAGTTCGCGCTCACCGGCGGCGCCGGGGGACTCGTGGCCATGAGCCTCGGTCAGGTCGGAAAGCCGGCATCCCGTCCCAACACCTTCTTCCTCGGCACCGGCGACCACGTGGGTGCCATGCGGGTGGAGCTGCAACCGTCGGATCGGCGCACCATCCGCACGCAGGCGCTGATCGAGGAATGGCGCAGCCGAATACGCCCGCTGCCGGGGCTGGAGACCATGACGATCCTCGAGCGCGCGGCCGGGCCACCCGGCCGCGAGATCGACATCAGGATTGCGGGCGACGACGTGCAGGCGCTCAAGGCAGCCGCAGGCGAGCTGCGAACGTTGCTCGGCCTCTTCCCCGGTGTGAGTGACATCGAAGACAACACTCCCTATGGCAAGCAGGAAACGATCCTTACCGTGAATGCGCGCGGTCGTGCCCTTGGCTTCACCACCGCGAGCGCCGCGGGCCAGGTGCGCGCCGCTTTCGAGGGCGTGATCGCAAGGCGCTTCGCACGAGGCGACGAGGAGGTCGCGATCCGCGTCCGCCTGCCGCACGACGCCCTCACCGAAGGCGACCTCCGACGCTTGTACTTGCGCAGCCCCGGCGGCATCGAAGTGCCGCTCGCCGAAGTGGTCGACTTCGACGAGGCGATCGGGTTCGCGAGCATCCGCCGCGAGGACGGCCAGCGCATGATCGCCGTCACCGCGGAGATCGACGAATCGATAACCAACACCGACGAGGTGCTGGACGCTCTCCAGGCCGAGGGCCTGCCCGAAATTGCGCAGAGGCACAGTGTCGGCGTCCTGCTGCGCGGCAAGGCCGAGGAGCAGGCGACGACCATGGCCGACATGATCACGGGCGCCCTGGTTGCCCTGGTTGCGATCTATCTCATCCTGGCCTGGGTGTTCTCCAGCTACAGCCGGCCGATTTTCGTCATGGCCGTGATTCCCTTCGGCGCGGTCGGCGCCGTCTTCGGACATTTCGTCCTGGGCTACGACCTCACCGTGCTGAGCATGATGGCGCTGCTCGGGCTCAGCGGCATCGTGGTCAACGATTCGATCATCCTCGTGCGCGCGATCCAGGACCGTCTCAATGTCGGCGAACCACTGATGGAGGCCCTGGTCGGCGGCGCGCGGGATCGCCTGCGTGCTGTCATACTGACCTCGGTGACCACGATCTTCGGCCTCACGCCCTTGCTCTTCGAGACCAGCCTTCAGGCGCAGTTCCTGAAGCCCATGGCGGTCACCATCGTCTTCGGACTGCTGGGCGTGACCCTGATCGTGCTGATCCTGGTGCCGAGCCTGCTCGCCATTCAGGGCGACATCGCCGCCTTCTTCGGCCGCAAGCCGCCGGCTGGAGAGACCGGCGTCCAGAGTGCCGCGCCAGCCCGCCTGCAGCCCAGCGAGAGCGACGGTTGATCGTCGCCTGAATGGCGACTACACAGCCCGCTCACCGTCGGCCGGCCCGCATCGCAGCGGGCGGCAGGAACGAGGAGGCGCGGGCGTGAACGGTATCCTCAAGGGATTGCGCGTGGTCGAGGGCTCGGCGTTCGTCGCAGCCCCGCTCGGCGGCATGACTCTCGCCCAGATGGGGGCGGACGTGATCCGCTTCGATCCGCTGGGCGGCGGCCTCGATTACCGCCGCTGGCCGGTCACGCCCGGGAACGAGAGCATCTACTGGTCCGGCATGAACAAGGGCAAGCGCTCCTTCGCCGTCAATCTGCGCGAGGCGGAGGGGCGTGAGCTGGTGGCGGCCCTCATCACGGCGCCGGGGCCCGAGGCCGGAATCTTCCTCACCAATCTGCAGGTTGGGGACTGGCTCTCCTACGAGACGCTGAGTGCCCGGCGGGCCGACCTCATCAAGCTGCAAATCATCGGCAACCCGGACGGCACGGTCGCGGTCGACTATACGGTGAACGCGCGCATGGGCTGGCCCTTCGTGACCGGCCCGGCGGATCTCGACGAGCCGGTCAACAACGTCCTGCCCGGCTGGGACCTGACCTGCGGGCTCACCGCCGCCATCGGCCTGCTTGCCGCCGAGCGCCACCGCAGCCGCACCGGCGAGGGGCAGGAGGTGCGGCTCAGCCTCGCCGATGTCGCCTATCACATCACCGGCTCGCTCGGGTACATCGGCGATGTCGAGATCAACGGCGCCGAGCGGCCGCGCATCGGCAACGACATGTACGGCACCTTCGGCGGCGACTTCGCGACCCGGGACGGCCGCCGGGTCATGCTGGTGGTGGTGACGCCGCGGCACGTCAAGGCGCTGGGCCAAGCCACCGGGCTCGCGGACACGTTCAGGGCGATCGAAGCCGAACACGGCGTCAATCTCGCCGACGAGGCCGACCGCTGGGAGGTCCGGGACCGGCTCCGCGCCGCGCTGGCGCCCTGGTTCGCGGCCCACAGCCTGGAGGAGGTCGGTGCCCGCCTTACCGAGGCGGGCGTGCTCTGGGGTCCGTTCAGGACTCACACGCAGATGGTCGAAGAAGACCCCTTCTGCTCGACCGCGAACCCCCTGTTCCAGCGGATCGATCAGCCGGGGATCGGGCCGGTGCTGACGCCGGGCTCGCCGCTGGACTTCGCCTCCGCCCCACGCGAGACCGTCAAGCCGGGGCCGCGGCTCGGCCAGCACACCGACGAGATTCTCTCGGAGGTCCTGGGCCTCAGCGACGGCGCAATTGGTGCGCTGCACGACCGCGGCATCGTCGCCGCGCCCGCCTGACGCAAGCTCAGGCGCCCTCGACCAGCACCGCCTCGCTGCCCGACTGCCCGGCGTCCGCGGCATCGCGCCAGGCCGCCGCGGCCGCGCGGTCGTCGAATTCGAGCACCGAGAGCCGCGCGCCGCTCCACGCACCTTCCTTGACCTCGGGCACGCGTGCCGAGACGAGCGTGCGCCCGCCCGTGGAGAGAGCGAGACCGGAGCCATCGCTCCCGTGGCGCACGATGGCGTAGACGCAGCCCTCGCCCTTCGCCGCGCCGTCTCCCGCCACCATGACCAAGCTGCCGGTCGACGCGCTCTGGCGGATCGCCCGCGCCTCCACGTAGGCCGGAGAATCGTACCAGGCCGCGGCGCGCGCCAGGCTGTCGAACTCCAGCAGCACCAGCCGACCCGGCGTCCAGCCGCCGGCGATCACCTCGTGCTCGCCGCCGCGCACGAGAAAGCGCCCGTCGAACGCCGCGATCGAGCCCGGCGTCAGCGCCCGGTAGTCGGCGTAAGTCTCCGGATCGGTCACGGTCACGTCGGCGACCACGTATCCTGGCATGATGGCGGCCCTCAGAAGGGTTCGGGGTCTGCGAAGCGGCGGAGGACGTTGGTGGTGAGCTTCGCGATGTTGTTGTCGTAGCCGTTCCACGGCAGGCTCGCGGGGTAGCAGATCGAGCCCACCGAGAAGACTGCGCCGCCGTTCGGCGTCTCGTAGAAGACCATGTCGGCCTTGACCTTCTCGTGCTCGGTGCCGCCGAGCCCGGAGTGGTTCACCAGCACCTCTTCGTTCACCACCAGATAGAGGTCGGTGTGATTCTCCGAGCGCGCGAGGACCAGCGCGTGCGGGGGTGTGCCGAGACGCGGATCGGTGGCATCCAGCTCGTTGCCGGCCGCGCCCTCGCCGTGATAGCCGAAGTCGCCGATCAGCTCGTCCGCCCCGATCCCCTCGAAGATGAAGCGCGCGCGGGGGTCGAAGCTGCCGGGCATGCGCCGGTAGTAGGAGGACTTGTCGAACCCTTCGGCGACGAAGCCGACGCCGGTGAGCCGCTGCGGCGCCGTGTCCCCCTGGTGGCGCCAGATCCCGCCATACTCGCCGGTGAAGCTGTGATGGTACTCGCCGGGGTCCGCCTCCCAGGTGCGGATCGCGGCCTCGCAGCGGCGCACCTCGATCACCCCCGGCACCTCCTTGTGCATCGCGACGCGCCAATAGAAGCCGTTGCCGCCGAGATACATCAGCCGGCCGCCCTGCTGGGTGAAGCCGTGGACGGCGTCGCGCATGGCCTTCGAGTAGTACTCCGGGTGTCCGCCGGTGATCAGCACGTTGTAGGGCTTGAGCAGGTCGATGCCCTCGCGGTGGACGTCCTCGTCGGTGATGACGTCGTGCTCGAAGCCGAAGTGGGTCAGCCAGTCCTCCACGTACATGTCGAGGATGAACTCGCGCGCGTTGGTCGCATCCTCGCCGAAGCAGGCCCACGGCGTCTCCGCCTTCGGGCGCATGTTGAGGATCGGCCGCAACCGCGACGAATAGCAGACGCCGCTGCCGTCGGAATGGGTGTCGTAGAGCGAGGAGCCGTACTCGCGATGCTCGTTGAGGAAGAGCTGGTTGGGATTGAGCGTCGGAAGCTGCCCGGTGAGAAGCTCGCCGAGGGGGCCGTCGAAGGCCATGTGCTCGTTGGCATAGGCCATGTACTCGACCGTCGGCAGCAGAAAGGCGATGCGGGCGGCCTTGCCGGGCGCCGGCAGCACCACGAAGGGCACGTATTCCTCGGCACCCTTGGCCCGCAGCCGCGCGGCATAGACCCCGCTCGCCATCCGCGCCGGAACCTGCCACTCGAAGTCCACATCCCAGCCCGCGTCGTAAACATCGTCGTCGTGGAAGTGGATGGCGCCGTACTCGTGCGGGGCGTGGCGCCAGCACATCTCCTCGCCCGAAAAATTCCAGCCGGTCATGCCGCGCGCCGGCAGGTTGACGATCTCCCCGTGGAAGTGATGCGCTGAGCGGTCGGAGATCCTGATGGACGTGATGTCGCGCGAGAAGTCCCACGAGCAGAGGATGTCCGGCGCGAGGGAGGCGGGGACCGCCTCGTTCCTCATCCGCTCGATCTCCAGCCGGTCCAGCGCGCGGCCGACCAGCCGAGGCGAATCGATCTTGCCGTTGTAGAGGCCGTCCACCAGCACACGCCCCTTCTGCCGCCGCTTGAAGATGCCGGCCATGACGATGGGCGCACTGGCGTTGGCCGCGGCAGGCCCCAGCGTGCGCTTCGCCGTACCGCCGTCGCTCACCCGCGCATAGGGCAGCAGCGGCTCCTGATGGACCGTGACCCGCCCCGACTTTGCATCGTAGCTGGCGGCAGCGAGGTACCAGTGGCGCTCGAGAAGCGGCTTGCCGACCGACACCGTCTCGACCGTGCCGTCCGCCATGCCGAGGCGGAGCGCGACCGAGCCCCCATCGTCGACGATCAGCGCGAAGCCGGTGCGGCGGCGCGGGTCCCACTTGGTGACGATGCCCTGCTCGCCCTTGCCGGGCGTGGTCGGCCAGATCATCGCCTGGACGGTGAAGCTGCCGAGCGTCTCCAGCAGCAGCCGGCTCTCTACCAAAGCGTAGGAGCCCGCGTGGATCGCCTGAGGGCGCCCCTTGTGCCGCTTGCTCACGGGCGACCGGATGAGCTTCTCCTTGAACCCCGGGCCGGACGGCGTGGCGTCGGCACAGATCAGGCGCACGATGTCCGCCTGGTAGGTCGGATGCTCGCAGTTGACCATGAACTTGATGGTCTCGCCCGGCCGGACGCTGATCCGGTCGGGATAGCCGGTGATCGTCAGCATGCTGCGCCCCCGCGCTGCCTTGCGCTCGCGGGCTGAGCATAGTCAGCGCATCGCGGCCGAACAACGCTGCCCCGTGCGCGTCCGGCGCAAGCCCGGTTCAACCACGGGCCGGGATGTGCAAGATAGGCGCGCGGTCGGGGAGGGCCCTGCCGCCCGGGCCGAACAGGGAGAGCAAACGATGGCGACACTGGTTATCCATGGCATACCGCTGAGCACCTATGTCCGAACCTGCCGCATGGCGTGCATGGAGAAGGGGGTGCCCTACGAGCTCGACCCGGTGATGCCGCAGTCCGACGAGCAGAAGGCGATGCAGCCCTGGGGATCGGTGCCGGCCATGACCCACGGCGACGTGCGCATGTACGAATCGCTGGCGATCTGCAACTACATCGACCATGCGTTCGACGGGCCGCCCCTGCAGCCGGCCGATCCTCTCGCCAACGCGCGCTGCTGGCAGTGGACGTCGGTCTTCATCCAGTACCTCTATCGCCCCGCGATCGACATCGTGTTGCAGCGCCTGATCGTGCCCGCGCAAGGCGGCGAGGCGGACGAGGCGCTGGTGGGGAGCAGCGTGCCCAAGTCCGACAAGGCCCTCGTCGCGCTCGACGGAGCGCTGGAAGGCAATGCCTGCTTTGCCGGCGACGATGCATCGCTCGCCGACTACATGGTGCTGCCCGTGCTGCACTACCTGAAGATGACGCCGGAGGGCGCAGACCTGCTCGCGCCCCGCGCCAACATCGCCAGGTGGCAGGCCGCCATCGACGAGCGCGGGAGCGCGGTCGCGACGGCTCCCGATTTCGGCTGATGGTGCGGGCTCGTAGCCCGGTCTGCCGGGCAGGGCTTCGCCTTCCGAATGGATGGGGCGACGCCCTGCCAGAATAGAGATTCCCTGCTACATGGAGAGCTGGGCGAACCCGGTGGCCTGACTGCGCATGGCCTCGCGATCCGCGTCGGGGAGCGGAATCAGCCCCTTGTCGGCGAGATAGCCGTAGGGTCCCCAGGCGTCCTCGTCGGTGAAGGTGGCAACGTACTCATCGATTCCGGGGATGACGCCCACATGCGCCTTCTTGACGTAAAAGTACATGGAGCGGGAGACTGGATAGCTGCCGTCGGAGATCGTGTCGAAGTCCGGCTCGACGCCATCGATCGTGCTTCCCCGAACCTTGTCGCGGTTCTGCTCGAGGAAGCTGTAGCCGAAGATCCCGAGTGCGCTGGGATTGGCCTCGAGCTTCTGGACGATGAGGTTGTCGTTCTCGCCGGCCTCGACGAAGGCGCCATCCTCCCGGATGGAGTGGCAGGTGGCCTTGTAGGCCTGCTTGTCCTCCTTCTCGAGCGCCTCGATGTCGGGGAAGGTCTTGCAGCCGCCCTCCATGGCGAGCTCGACGAAGGCGTCCCGCGTGCCCGAGGTGGGCGGCGGGCCGAGCACCTCGATCTCCACCGCAGGAAGCGACGGGTCGACGTCGCTCCATGTCCGGTTGGGATTGGGCACCATGCCGCCGTCCGAAGGCACGTCCTTCGCCAGCGCGAGGAAGAGCTGCTGCAGGGTGATCGAGAACTGCTCGGCCGCCCTCGCGTTCGCCAGCACGATTCCGTCGTAGCCGATCTTGACCTCGGTGATGTCGGTCACGCCGTTCCCGGCGCAGCGCTCGACCTCGGACGACTTGATCCGCCGCGAGGCGTTGGTGATGTCGGGATGGTCGATGCCGACGCCGGCGCAGAAGAGCTTGAGCCCGCCACCCGAGCCCGTGCTCTCGACCACCGGCGTCTTGTTGTCGGTGGTCTTGCCGAACTCCTCGGCGACGGCGGTGGCGAAGGGGAAGACGGTCGACGAGCCGACGATCCTGATCTGATCGCGGGCCTCTGCGGCGTTGGTCAGCGCCACGGACGCGGTCAGCGCAAGAGCTGCCGCCGCGGCGATGGCGAGGGGTGTCTTGGTCACGGCGCTTCCTCCGGGTTCGCTTGCATCCCGCTGGCCGTGGCCACGCGCCCGCGCGGTCGTCCGGGATGGCGGGCGAATGCTAACGCCGGGCCAAGATGGAAATAATACGGAAATGTGACAGTTCGTTGACGGCGCCCCGCCGCGTCGGTCGAGACGCCTGGGATCGGCGACGTGCCGGACGCGCTACTTCATCTCCACTTCGATGAAGATGACGTCGTCGGTTTCGCTCGGGTTGATGACGTCGTGCTCCACTCCTTCGCCCCGGAAATAGGGAGTACCGAGCACGATATCGATGGTGCGCTCGCCGTCGGGCTCCTTGAGGTGGAGCTGCCCGGTCGTCACCGGCACCACCACGTAGTCGAACTCGTGCCGGTGCCAGCCCGTGGCCTCGCCGGGCCTGAAGCGCCACTCGGTGACGCGCACGCGCTCGTTGTCGATCAACCGGGTTGGCGTCGCCGCGCCCATGGCCCCCTCCCCCACAAGGATTTTCCGGCGCGAAGCGTCGCAGGTTGGCCTCGGCCGCGCAAGCCCACGCGCCGTCTCCATCGCGGCGGCGTGGTCACTCCCTGTGCCAGGTGCAGTCCGTCGTCGTGACGACCTGGTCGTTCGGCAGATAGCTGGTGTCGTAGGCGCAGGTTCCCGCCAGCCCGGCGTAGACGCCGGTGCCGCCTGCGAGCTCCAGCTCGCCCTGCCCGCCGCTGCCGGCCTCCACGTCGCCTGCGCGCCTCTCGGCCGTGAGATAGAGCGTGTCGCCGGATGCGTCGGTAATCGTGCAGGCCGACTGGAGATCGACGCCGGCTGCCGAGCGCTTGCCGAAGACCACGCACGTGGACAGGCTGTGCCCGCCTTCTTCGAATGGCCCGCCGCTGCTGGCCAGCGTCGTGGTGCTGCCCTCCATGCTGCCGCCGAAATAGGCCCCGTCGGCGTGCTCTATCGACGTGAAGTCTCGAACGTAGGTTGCGATCGCACTGAAGCTGCCGCTTTCCTGCGCGAACGCGCTCGGGGCCGCGCATAGAGCTGCCAGCGCCGCCACCACCGCCCCGGCGATTCCCTTATGAAGTGTCATGTCGCCCTCCCCTGTCCTGTGAGTGCTTCACCCCGCAATGGTAAGGGCCGGAAAACACGTCCGGCAACCGGAGAACCGCGCCCAAGACGGAAGACCAAGCGCACCTTCGAATCTGACCGGGACTGCCGCAGCCGACGCCGCCCCATGCCGACCAATCCTCCACCGGTGGGCAAACACGCGATCGCTGACGACGATTTGGGCTTGACGCTCATCTAAATGTGTACTATATACGACACATGACGCAGTTTGGTTCCACAGTTCGCGGTATCCGCGAGCGCCTGCGTCGGGACGACCGCCGCTTCTCGGTGCGCCAGGTCGCCCAGCGCGTCGGCATCGAGCCCGCCTATCTGAGCAAGATCGAGCGGGGCGAGGTGGCGCCGCCGTCCGAGGCCACCACGGTCCGTCTGGCGGCGGAGCTGGGTCAGGACCCGGACGTGCTGCTGGCCCTGGCCGGGAAGGTCTCCGGCGATCTGCAGGAGATCATCCGCAAGCGGCCCAGGCTGTTCGCGGAGCTGATCCGCCAGCTCAAGGAGGCGCCCGACGATGCCGTGCTCCGCGTGGTCCGCGAAGTGAGGGACGGTGACTGGTAAGGAGAGGTACACATGATCATTCTTGAAGACGATCGTCTGGAGTTTCGCTTCCCGGAGGTACACGAGGCGGCGCGCTGCTCCATCGATTTTCAGCGCACCCTGCGCATTCCGGACGACGGCAAGGACTATCCTCTGCCGCCCGGTCTCGGCAGTTTCCCGCTGCGGCACGTGGACGACTTTGCTGCGCGGCTGCCGGAGACGTGGCGCCGGCGCGGCGGCGTGATGACGCCGATGCACCAGGCCGAGGCGCTCTGGATCAATTTCCATCCGGGATACCCGTTCGCCGTGAAGGTGGCGACCGGCAAGGTCTGCGCAATCACGGGCGATTCCTGGGTTAACCACCTGAATGGCGGCCCACAGGACTACGTGGTGCTGCCTGATCAGCCCTGGCTGGACGGCTACTGCGTGGAGAAGGGAGTCATCCGTCAGTTCGTCGCCATGCCGCTGGGCGAGGGCTACACGGCGGAAGAGCAGATCACCGGCGCCGCCCAAACCGGCGGCCTTCAGATCGTGGCCTATCCGATGAAAGCGGAGCGCTACGAAGCGCTCTCCCGTCGCCTGGAGGATGAGAGAGCGGCGTTCGGCGAAGTCATGTTCAGCGAATCGCCCGGCATGGGGCTCGCCCCTGGCGGGCGGATGCGCCAGCACATCGAGGAGGACGAGCACGGCCTCGACGCCTGGGACCAGCGGCACGGCAGCCGCTGCTTCGTCTCCATCGTCAACACGGCCCAGTGGATGGCCATCACCGGCGAGCGCCCGCCGACCGAGCCGCCCACGGCGGCGGCGTACACGGCGAACGGGCTGCCCTGGTTCGACTACTACGGCAGCGATGCGACCGCGCTGCCGGGGAGCGACACGCTGAAGGGCCTCACCAGCATCGCCCAGCACGCGAAGGCGGCGGGCAAGGCGCCGCGGCCCGACAACGAGACGATTGCCGTCCCGCATGTCGTCGCACTCGGAGGGACGCCCCGGCGCCAGGTCCGCGAACCGGCGGCGGGCGAGGCCTGGGCCTGACGATTCGGCGCCGCCACCTACTCCAGGGTCAGGCGTCGTCCTGTTCTGCCTGCACCAGCGAGGCGGGATCGACCGCGACGCTCTTGACCAGCGCATAGACCTCCTTTCCGGGAGCGAGGCCGAGGGCGTCCGCCGAGCGCGCGGTGATTCGTGCCGTCAGCCGGGCGCCGATGTCGACCGCCACGTCGACCGAGGCGCCGCGCCGCGGGCCGATCTCCACGACCGCGCCGCGGAAGACGTTGAGAACGCTCGTCTCGCGCGGCTCCGCGGTCGCAAGCGACACGTCCCGCGCCCGCACGCGGACCCTGAGGCTGCGTCCCGGCTCGAGCCTGAGGCGGGGCACGCGGAGGATGCCGCCCGCCACCGCAAGCTCGGTGAGACCGTAGGCCGCATCGTGGCGCTGCACGGTGGCGTCCAGCACCGCACCCGCCGCCTCGATCCCGGCCAGCGGATCGAGGTCGAGCCTTGCCATGACCTCGGCCGCCGGGCCTGCCGCCGCGACCCTGCCGCCGGCCATCACCACGATGGTGCCCGCCAGCCGCGCCACCTCGTCCACCGCGTGGCTGACGAACACGATGGGCACGCCGATCTCGTCCCGCAGCCGCTCGATGTAGTCGATGACCTGGGCCTTGCGGGGCACGTCGAGCGCGGCCAGCGGCTCGTCCATGAGCAGCAGCTCGGGCTGGGCCATGAGCGCGCGGCCCAGTGCCACGCGCTGGCGCTCGCCGCCCGAGAGGGTACCGGGCCTGCGGCGCAGCAGCGCTTCGAGACCCAGCAGCGTCACGATTCTCTCCAGGCTCGCGTAGCGCCCGTCCTTGGGCGCGAAGCGGTGGCCGTAGAGCAGGTTCCCGCGCACGCTGAGATGAGGGAAGAGGCGCCCGTCCTGGAAGACGTAGCCGATGCGGCGGCGCTCGGGCCTCAAATTGACGCCCGTCTCCGAATCGAAGAGCACGCGGTCTTCGAGCGCGATCCGCCCCGCCTCTGGCCGCACGAGGCCTGCGATGGCATCGGCGAGCGTGGTCTTGCCGGCGCCCGAGGCGCCGAAAAGCGCGACGACACCGTCGGCCTCGGCGGCGAACGCCGCATCGAGCGTGAAGGCACCGCGCGTAAGGCGGGCGCTGACAGTCAGCATCACCCCTCCAGCCTGCGCCTGACGACGCGCGCCAGCAGCTCGGAGCCCACCAGCGCGGCGAAGGCGATGACGATGGCGATCACCATCAGGCGGAAGGCGCCGTCGAGCCCGCCCGGCACCTGGGTGTAGGTGTAGAGCGCGAGCGGCAACGTCCGGGTCTCGCCGGGGATGTTGGAGACGAAGGTGATGGTCGCGCCGAACTCGCCGAGGCAGCGGGCGAAGGCGAGGATAGCGCCGGTCAGCACGCCGGGCGCCATCAGCGGCAGGCTGATGCTCACGAACACCCAGGCCGGCGGCGCGCCCAGCGTGCGCGCGGCGGTCTCCAGGCGCCGGTCCATGCCCTCGATGGAGAGCCGGATCGCGCGCACCATGAGGGGGAAGGATACGACGGCCGCCGCCACCGCCGCGCCCTGCCAGGTGAAGGCGAGGGTGATGCCGAACCAGTCGTCGAGCCAGGCGCCGAGCGGCCCCTGCCTGCCGAGCAGCAGCAGCAGCACGAAGCCCACCACCACCGGCGGCAGCACGAGCGGCAGGTGCACCAGGCCGTTGACCACCGCCCAGCCGGGGAAGCGGTGCCGCGCCAGCAGCCAGGCGACGGCGATCCCCAGAGGCAGGCTGATCAGGACCGCCCAGCCTGCCACCCGCAGGCTGAGCATGATCGCCTCGACTTCCAGGGGCGTCAGCGCCACGGTCTCACTCGACGACGAAGCCGGCGCGGGCGAACGCGGCCCGGCCCTCCGCCCCGGTCAGGAAGGCGAAGAAGCGCGCCGCGAGCGGCGAGTTGCGGCCCGCGACGAGGGCGGCCGGGTAGACGATCGGCTCGTGCAGTGCCTGCGGAACCTCTGCGACCACGCGGATGTCTGGAACGAGGATGGCGTCGGTCGCGTAGACGATGCCGAGCGGCGCCTCGCTGCGTGCCACCAGCGCGAGCGCCGCCCGCACGTCGGCCGCCGGTGCGAGGCTGCCGATCACGCCTGGCCAGAGGCCCAGCGCTTCGAGCGCCTGGCGCGCGTAGATGCCGGCCGGCACGTGGTCGGGGTTGCCGAGGGCAAGCCGTCCGCCGCCGAGTAGCGCGCCGAGATCGAGCGACGCGGACGGCTCGAACGGCGCCATGTCGCTCTCGCCCGTGACGAAGACCAGGCGATTGCCGGCGAGCACCTGCCGGCTGTCCGGCTCGATCAGGCCCAGCGCCTCCACATGGTCCATCCAGGCGGCGTTGGCGGCGAGGAAGATATCGGCCGGCGCGCCGCTCTCGACCTGACGTGCGAGCGCCGAGGTCCCGGCATAGGAGGCAACGACCCGGTCGTCGGGCCCGGCCTCGAACCGCTCGATTACTTCCTCGATCACGTGAGCCGTGCTCGCGGCCGCGAGGATGACAACGCGCTCGGCCGCTGCCGGCCCCGCCCCTACCCAGAGGAGGAACGCCAGCCAGGGCGCCCAAAGCGCGCCCCACCGTCGGCGCCGTTTGCTCACCCCATGCCACACGTCGCGCGCCGCGATCCCCGTGGGGCTCGCGCCTCTTCTCGTCCTGCGTGCTTGAGGCGGGTTTCCGACTGGAGCGAGCGCTCCCGCACCTCCACGGCGCCTCGACCGTTCGCCGACGGGGACCGGCCGTTCCGTCGTTCGGGCGGTCGCACGGCCCGCCAGGGCCGCATCGGCGACGCGACTGTAGCGCCCGGCCAGCACGCGCGCAACGAGCCGCCGCCCGCATTTCAATTCCTTCGAGCGCCAGCGAAGGCGCGGGATGCAAGCGAGACAACACAAGAATTTTCCATGCGGGATTCGCCGGGATTATGCGGGATTAAGTGGGATTCAAGTGGGACAAGTGGGATTCCGCCGGGATAGATGGATTCGCGCGCAGCGCAGTCGCGCCGCCCGGGCCTGCGGCGCGGGAGGGCGGAGGGGGAACGCGAGCCGCACCGGCCTGTCTCACCCTCTCCTCCCCGCCGGGGAGGAGAGGGCCGGGGAGAGGTGGGGGGTTTTCTCTCGTCGCATGGCGCGATGATGGCACGGGCGGATTGCGCCGTGCCCCGCACCATGGTGCGGGCGCCAAGAGGGCTAGGCCTGGGGAAAGCCGGTGGGGCGGGAGCCGTGGGCGTCGGTGCCGCCTGCGGTGCCGGGGTTGCTGTAGTAGATGGTCATCTCGCGGATCAGTCCGTCCCGGCAGCGGAAGAAGTTGCAGTTGCGGAGCCGCTGCACGCCGGCATCGCGGTAGGGCGAGCCGGGCTTCGGCGTCAGCGTGACGAGGAAGGTCGCGGCGCAGCGCTCGTTTGCCGTGTCCACGTAGTGCACGAACTCGGTGAACCCTGGATCGTAGTTGGCGAGCAGGTGATCGAAGAAGCGGGGCAGCGGGGTCTCGCCGGCTGCGGGCTCTGCCCTGAAGACGCGCGGCTCGGCGTCGCCGTGGTAGATCCTCACCGTGGCGTCGGCGGTGAAGCAGGCGACCACCGCCGGGACGTCGCCACGGCTGACGTTGCCGAAGTAGCGGCGCTCCACCAGGTCCACGTAGTCGTCTCGCGTCATCGCGCCGCTCCTGCCTGGGAGCGCTCGTGCCGTCTTCCGGAACCCGGAATCGACGACCGTTGCGCCTTTTCCTCGTCATGGCCGGGCTCGTCCCGGCCGTCCACGGGTTTCTCGTACGGCTGGGACAAAGAGCGTGGATGCCCGGAACCAGTCCGGGCATGACGGTAGGGGGTAACGGTGTTCATGCGCCTTGCCGCAGCTACAGCAGGATTTCAACGAAGCCGAGGGCGATCAGCACGGCCGCGATGAGGATAGCGCCGACGATGGCGGTCACGCGCACCACGCGGCGCACCGGGTTCTGGGTGTTGGCGAAGGGGATGAGATTGAAGAGGAGCCCCCCTGCCACGACCATTATGCAGCCGGCCGAGAAGAGCGGCCGGTACACGGGCTGGAAGATGAAGACCAGCGCCAGCAGGCAGAGCGCGATGATGGCGATCACGATCAGCTGCGCGGTGCGCCGCGACATGTTGGGCCGCGCGGGCTTCTCCTGCGCCGGCGCGTCCCGGGGCTCCACCTGCGCGTCGCTCATGAGGCGATCCTCATGCCGTCATGGTCGAACAGATGAACCTGCCCCTCCGCCGGTGCGACGTGCAGCGTCTCGCCCACCGAGGCGGTGAGCCCGCGGCTGGTCACGACCCGCAGGTCGTCGTCGCCGATGCGGAGATGGATCAGGGTCTCGGCGCCCATCGGCTCGATCAGGTCGACGCGGCCGGAGATCGTGGCGGGGCCCGCCTCGGATACGGGCTCGAGGCCGCGCGGGCGCACGCCCACGGTAAGCGGTGTGTCGCGCCGGCCGCCGCCGCCCTGCAGCGAGACCTCCGCGTGCAGCGGCAGCACCACCTCCTGGCCCAGCGTGTTCACGGTGGCCGTGTCCTCGTCTGCATCGACCACGCGGGCCTCGATGAGGTTCATCTGCGGCGTGCCGATGAAGCCCGCGACGAAGACATTGGCGGGCTTGGCGAAGATGTCGTGCGGGCTGGCCACCTGCTCGATGATGCCGTCGCGCATGACCGCGATCCGGTCGGCGATGGTGAGCGCCTCGATCTGGTCGTGGGTCACGATCACGGTCGCCTTGTGCAGGCCGTTGAGGAGCTGCTTGATCTGCCCGCGCATCTCCTGACGGACGGCGATGTCGAGCCGGCTCAAGGGCTCGTCGAAGAGGAAGCACTGCGGATCGCGGATGACGGCACGCCCCACCGCGACGCGCTGCTTCTCGCCCTCGGCAAGCCGGCCGGGCACGCGGTTCAGCGCGTGGGAGAGGTCGAGAAGAGAGGCGATCTCGTGCACCCGCCGGTCGATCTCCTCCTTGGTGATCTTCTCGGCGTGCAGGGGAAAGGCCAGGTTGTCCGCCACCGTCAGGCTCGGGTAGAGCGCGTAGAACTGGAACACCATGGCGATGTCCCGATCGCGGGGCGCGAGGTCGTTGACCCGCTGGCCTGCGATGAAGATATCGCCGGCCGTCACGTCCTCGAGGCCTGCGATCATGCGCAGCGTCGTGGTCTTGCCGCAGCCGGACGGGCCGAGCAGGCACACCACCTCGCCCGCTTCCACGTCGAGGTCGATGTCGTCGACCGCGGCGAGCGTGCCGAAGTGCTTGCTCAGGTTGCGAAGCTCGATGTCGGCCACGGGACCGCTACCGCTTGATCGTGCCGAAGGTGACGCCGCGCAGCAGCTGGTTCTGCAGCAGGAACGTCACGAACACCACGGGGATCAGGAACAGCGTCTCGATCGCCGCCAGCAGCCCCCAGCGCACGCCGATGTCGCCGCCGATGGTCTGCGCCATGGCGACCGGCACCGTTCGCGTGTCGCGCCCGGTGAGCAGCAGGGCGAAGAGGAACTCGTTCCAGGTCAGGATCAGGCCGAAGACCGCGGTCGCCGCGATGCCGGCCTTCACCTGCGGCAGGCAGATGCGGAAGAAGATCTTCATCTCCGAGCTGCCGTCCATGCGGGCCGCGTCCTCCACCTCGCGCGGTATCTCGTCGAAGAAGCTCTTCATCATCCAGATGGTGAACGGCAGGTTGAAGGCGGCATAAAGCAGGATGATGCCGATGTAGCTGCCGCTGAGCCCGCTCAGGCGGAACATGATGAAGATCGGGATGATGACGATGATCGGCGGCAGCATCCGGGTCGTGAGGATGATGAAGAGGTAGGTCTCGTTGCCCCTGAGCGGCCAGCGCGAGAAGCCGTAGGCCGCGATCGTGCCGATGACGAGCGCGACCCCGACCGAGGCGCCGGCGATGAAGATGGAGTTGAAGAAGAAGAGGTCGAAGTGGGTGTCCACCGCAGCGCCGCCCCGCTCGTAGGCGCGGGCGAAGACGCTGACGAAGTTCTCCAGCGTCGGCGTGAAGATGAACTTCGGCGGGGTGGAGAGCGCGTCGGTATGGGTCTTGAACGCGGTCAGGATGATCCACAGCACCGGGAAGAAGTAGATGAAGCTGATGACCGTCGAGAACGCGGTCCGCCCCCAGCCTGCCTTGCCGATCTCACGCCGTCTGCGGGCCATGACCTATTGATCCTCCACGTCCCGTCGTCTGACGAAGAAGAGATAGAGGTTGGTCAGCACGATCACCACGAAGAGCAGGATATAGCCGAGCGCCGCCGACTGGCTGGTCTTGAAGTACTGGAAGGCCACCCGATAGACGTAGACGGCGATGGTCTCCGTCGAGGTGCCCGGCCCGCCCTCGGTGATCAGGAACACGATGTCGAAGAGCTTGAACGCCTCGATGGTGCGGAAGAGGATCGCCAGCAGCAGGAGGCCCCGGATGTAGGGGAAGGTGATGGTCCAGAAGCGCCGCCACCACGACGCCCGGTCGATCTCGGCGGCCTCGTAGAGGTGCTTGGGCACGCTGACGAGGCCGGCCAGCACCAGCAGCATCACGAAGGGCGACCACATCCAGACGTCGGCGAAGATGATGCCGGCGAGCGCGCCCACCTCCGAGCCCAGCAGGATGAAGGGCTCGCCCGTGATCGCCTTGATCCCCTGGCTGAGCAGGCCGAAGGTCGGCTCGTAGTAGTAGCGGAAGAAGGCGCCGACCGCGACGAAGCTCAGCATCATCGGCGTCAGCACCAGCATCAGAAGCACGCGGCGGCCGGGAAAGGTCTTCTCGAAGAGGAGCGCCAGCAGGAAGCCCACCACGAGCTGCAGCAGCACGTCGACCGTCACGATGATCGCCGTCGTCTGAAAGCGCTCCCAGACCACCGGGTCGGTCAGCACCTTCTGGTAATTCTTGAACCAGACGAATTCCGGTTCTTTGATGCGGTTCGCCCGATAGCGATAGAAGCTCAGGCCGAAAGACCAGAGCAGCGGAAAGATATTCATGATGACGAGCACGGCGAGCGCCGGCGCGACCAGAATCGGCCCGCGGTTGCGCGCGAAGAAACGCTCCAGGAGCGTACCGTGCTCGGCGTGATACGAGGCGGCCATGACTCAGGGGCCGGTCAGTGACTGTGTTCGGGGGAACCGACGTGACGGAAAGGGGGCGGCCCCTTGTGCGGAGCCGCCCCCGAAACCGCCTCGATCGCTAGTCCTCGATGCGCCCTGCTTCGCGCAGGAGGTCATCCTGGAATACGGCGATGTTGTCCAGCGCCTCCTTGGCGGAGATCTGGCCGGTAATCGCCTTGT
>JAPPHR010000125.1 GCA_028820995.1 Rhodospirillales bacterium | reverse complement strand
CACGACCATCGAATAATCCGAAAACCCCGCCATCACCTACTGAGCCTGCGCTCAGTAGACGGCGAAGAGCGCGGCCAGCCCGCCGAGAAACCAGGCGGCGGGGCCGGCAGACGCCGCCAGCCCCAACGGGCCGAGAGTGAAGAGCAGGCCGAGGCCCGAATAGAGGTAGTCCAGCATCACCGCGCGCACCGGGTAGCGGTGGCGGCTCTCGCTCTCTTCCACAGGCTGCGTCGCCTCGAAGCCGGGCTCGGGGGCGGTCTCGGGAACGGGCGCGCTCACGGTGCGCGCCCCAGGCGCTCGCGCCTGATGCGCAAGCCCGCGGCCTCGCGGTCCCAACTGTCCGCTGTGATGCCGTCTGCGCGCAGCCGGTGCTTCTCGATCTTCACGGTCGGCGTCTTCGGCAGCGCCTCCACGATGCGCACGTAGCGCGGGATCATGAAGTGGGCGAGGCGCGGCTCGAGGAATTCCAGTAGCTCTGCCGGATCGAGCGCCTGCTCCGGCCGCAGCGCCAATACGGCCATGACCTCGTCCTCGCCGAGCTCGCTCGGCACCGGGATCACGGCGGCCTCGCGCACCGCCGGATGGGCGGCGACCTCGGTCTCCACCTCAAGCGAGGAGATGTTCTCGCCGCGCCGGCGGATCGTGTCCTTCAGGCGGTCGACGAAGTAGAGGTTGCCGTCCTCGTCCACGCGGCCGGCGTCGCCGGTGTGGAACCAGCCGTTGCGCCAGGCCCGCGCGGTCGCCTCCGGCTCCTTGTAGTAGCCGTGGTTGATGGCCCAGGGCGTGTCGGCGCGCACCACGATCTCGCCGGTCGCGCCCGCCGGCACCTCGCAGTCGTTGTCGTCGACCACGCGAAGCTCGCAGCCGGGCCGCACCGTACCGGCGCTGCCCGGCACGGTCATGGGCACGGTGGTCATCACCGGGCAGCAGAGCTCGGTCATGTTGTAGATCGAGTAGACCTCCACGCCGAAGCGCTCCATGAAGGCGTCGACGTCGTTCACGAGCGGCACCATGCCGACCGTGCGCAAGGGATGGTCGCGGTCGTCCGGCTTGTGCGGTTCCTTCTCCAGGAACTGCGCCATGACGCCCAGCATGAACACCGAGGTGACGCCGGTGCGGCGCACCGTCTCCCAGAACGACTGCGTCTTGAAGTACTCGACCAGCGTGATCGAGGCGTGCTGGCAGAGCATGCCGTAGGCGATGGTCGCGCCGCCGAGGTGAAAGAGCGGCAGGCTGATGAGGTAGCGGTCCTCCGGCGTGATGAAGCGCCAGGTGTCGGGCCCGAAGTTCGAGAACGCGTGGCAGTAGGAGCTGAGCACCGCCTTCGACGGCCCCGTGGTGCCGGAGGTGAAGATGATCGACTGCGTATCCCACGGCTCGATCGGGCGCTCCAGCGGGGCCAGCGTGCCGCCTTCGGGGCGGAGCGCGGCTTCGCTCAGGACCGAGAGGCCCTCGATGGCGGGCGGCGGGCCGCCGACGGCCACCAGGGTCTCCAGATCGGCGAGGCCGACCGCGGCGAGCCTCGATGCAAGCTCGGCGTGGGCCACGATGATGCGGGCGTCGGAGCGCGCCACCACGTGCTCCAGCAGCCGGCCCTTGTAGGCCGTGTTGATGGGCACGTAGACGGCGCCCATGTAGTTGGAGCCCAGGAACATGCGGAGCGCGTCTGCGCCGTTGGGCAGCCACGAGAGCACGTGGTCGCCCTGACGCAGGCCGAGCGCCTGCAGGCCGATGGCGGTCCGGATCACCTCGGCGCGGGTGCGCGCGTAGCTCCACGCGGTACCGTCCTCGAAGACGCAAAAAATCTTGTCCGGCGTCGCCGCGGCCAGCCGGTCGAGCAGGTAGCGCGCCACGCACCTGTCCGCCGCGGGGACCCGCGGATCGCTGTGAGACATCGCCGCCGGTTGTTCCACCACCGTCGCCCGCTCGTTGCCCGCCGTCTCAGACGGCCCCCTTGTAGCCCGGAGGCGGTTTGCGATTAAGCACCAACCGCCGCACAGGCCATGCCCCATAACCCCGACGGCCCGCAGACGAGATACAGGGTCGGTTTTCGCTCGGGCTGCCGTGATCCCATGAGGCCGGATCGGGCGCCAGGCCGGCGCGGCGCAACGATGGGTGCCGCAAAAGGAAGGCCGGGTCCGAAGACCCGGCCAGTCTAACAGGGAGGCTTCACGTCTAGGAGACGTGGGATCCGAGGATCCCCTTCAGGCCTTGCACCTGAAGACGACAAGCCGGGGTGGGCACCCCGGCTAATCCTCGTGGCATGACGCGAGCGCCATGCTGCGGCGCAATATGTATGTATTAAGTTTAGATTCCGCTAGTGGCTAGAAAGCAAACCTGCCATGCGTTTGACGCATGACGGCGGGGCGTCAGGACCGCCACTTGGCCACTTCGTCGAGCAAGAAGTCGCGAAACACGCCGATACGCTTGGAGTATCGCAGCTCCTCGGCGTAGGCGAAGTAGGCGTCGTAGGGCTGCCCCTGATACTCCGGCAGCACGCGCTGGAGGTTCCGGCTGCCCCAAACCATGTAGTCGGGCAGCGCGGCGATGCCCAAGCCGCTCTCCACCGCTTCGCGCATGCAATAGACGTTGTTCACCTCGAGCACGATGCGGCCGTCGGCATGCGGATCGCCCGAAATCGCGATCAGCCAGTCGGGGCTGAAGATCGGGATGAGCGGCCCCTGGCCGTAGACGATCAGGCGCTGGCGGGCGAGGTCGTCGGCCGTCTCGATGGGCCCGAACCGGGCCAGGTAGTCCGGCGCGGCGTAGATATACGAATGGACGGTCATCAGGTGCCGGCGGACGAGATCGGGCTCGGTCGGCTCGATCATGCGAATTGCCACGTCCGCCTCGCGCATGGCGAGGTCGAGCAGGTCGTCCGAGGTCAAGAGGGTGATCTTGATCTCGGGATAGAGGGTGTTGAAGGCGCGGATCCTGGGCGTGAGCCAGGTCGAGGCGAATGCGACCGTGGTCGTGATCTTGAGCGGGCCGCTGGGCCGGTCGCGCGAATCGGCGATCTGCGCCTCGGTCATCGCGAGCTTGGCCGAGACCTCGCGGACCGTGCGGTAGAGCGCCTCGCCCTGCTCGGTCAGCAGCAGGCCGCGCGAATGGCGGTGGAAGAGGACCACGCCCAGGCTCTTCTCCAGCGCCGCGATCTGGCGGCTCACCGCCGACTGGCTGAGCTCGAGTATGTCCCCGGCGCGGGTGAAGCTGCCGTGTTCCGCCACCGTCTGGAATATGCGCAGCCGGTTCCAGTCCATCGTGTCGCCCGGCGCCGGGCCGGCGCTCACTCCGCCGCAGCCGCCTTGGGCACCTCCGCCTCGGCGAGAAACTTCTCGGCTTCCAGAGCGCCCATGCAGCCGGTGCCGGCGGCGGTCACGGCCTGCCGGAACACCTTGTCCTGCACGTCGCCGGCGGCGAACACGCCCGGCACGTTCGTCTTCGTGCTGTCCGCCATCGTCTGGATATAGCCCTCGTCGTCCATGGTGAGCTGGCCGGCGAAGAGCTCCGTGTTGGGGCGGTGCCCGATGGCGATGAACACGCCCGAGAGTAGAATCCGCTGCAGCGCGCCGGTCTTCACGTGGCGCACCGTGATCCCGGTCACCGACGGCGGCTCGCTCTCGCCCTCGATCTCGGCGAGGACGTGGTCCCACAGGACCTCGATCTTGTCGTTGCGGAACAGGCGGTCCTGCAGGATCTTCTCGGCGCGGAGCGCGTCGCGGCGGTGCACCAGCGTGACCTTGCTGGCGTGGTTGGTGAGATAGAGCGCCTCCTCGACGGCGGTGTTGCCGCCGCCGATCACCGTGACCTCCTTGCCGCGGAAGAAGAAGCCGTCGCACGTCGCGCAGGCGGAGACGCCATAGCCCATGAAGCGCTGCTCGCTCTCGAGCCCCAGCCACTTCGCCTGCGCGCCGGTGCAGACGATGACGGTGTCGCCGATATAGACGTCGCCGGAATCGCCGGTGCAGACGAAGGGGCGCTTGCTCAAGTCCGCGGCGACGATCATGTCGTGGAAAAGCCGCGTGCCCACGGCCTCTGCCTGGCCCGCCATCTGCTCCATCAGCCACGGCCCCTGGATGACGTCGGCGAAGCCCGGGTAGTTCTCGACATCGGTGGTGATGGTGAGCTGTCCGCCGGGCTCCAGGCCCTGCACCATGATCGGCTCCAGATTGGCGCGCGCGGCGTAGATCGCGGCGGAGTAGCCCGCGGGGCCGGAGCCGATGATCAGGACCTTGCTGCGGTGCGTCGTCGCCATGGGCGTCTCCCGAATATGCCGGCGCGGGGCCGGCCCGCCCTCCAGCCAGAGTTAGATTAGGGTCGCGCGCGGCACCCGTTCAAGGGGCGGCGCGCTCGACCGGGCTCACCGTCGTCCGGTCGCTCACCCGCCGCGCCGGAAGCTCTCGGGCCGTGTCACCACCGGCACGGCGAGCGCGGCGATGACGAGGCCGAGCGCCGTGAACTCTTGCCAGCCCAGCGGCTCGTCCAGGATCAGCGCGCCGGTGAAGAGCCCGATCATGGGGATGCCGAGGGTGCCGATCGTCGCCACCCCGGTCGGGAACAGCCGCACGATCTCATAGTAGAGGTAATAGCAGATCACGAAGGGCGCGAGGATGTTGTAGATCACCGAGACGAGCGGCCAGAGCGACGGGAACGCCAGCGCATCCGCATCCACCACCGCTGCTGCGACGAAAATCGGCACGCCGCAGATCAGGCACTGCCAGCCCACCAGCACCCACATGGAGACCTGCCAGTCGACCCGCTTGAGCGCGACCGTGCCGCAGGCCCAGGCGACGGCGCCGGCGAGGACCAGCAGCGGCCCGAGAGGCGCGGCGCCGAGGGTGTGCGCGTCGCTCGCGATCAGGACGGCGAGCCCGGCCGAGCCGAGCGTGAGCGCCGTCAGCCGCCGCCATCCGGGTCGCTCGCCGAGCACGACATAGCCGATGGGGACGGTCCAGATCGGCATCGTGTAGGCGATGATCGCGCCGCGCCCGGAGGTCGTATGGATGAGTCCGAACCCGGTCGCGACGTGCCAGAGGGTGACGTTGAAAAAGCCGGAGACGAGCAGCGGCCGCCATTGATGGCGCGGCACACGGAGCGAGCGGCCCAGCGCCCGGTGGAGGGCGAGGATGATGAGACCGGCGCAGAGCAGGCAGAGCCCGCGGAAGGTCAGCACGGGAAGCTCGCTCAGCGCGAGCTTGAGCATCGGCCAGTTGACGCCCCACAGCAGCGTCAATGCCGCCAGCAGGACGAAGCCCCGGCGGGGCAGGGTCTCGCCGCCGCCGGGCGAAGGGGATGCGTTCGTCACCTGCGGCGCCGCGCGGGCCCGCGGTTGCGGGCGCGCGGCAAGGCCTCATCCCGCCCCCGTTTGTGCCAGGCCGGCTGGAGGCCCCCGATCCGACCGATCCCTGCTCCCGCCGATTGCGTCACGACCGCCCCTGCCTTGGTCGACTCGGCCCCAAGCGGCCGTGCTTGCGTCCGCCATCCAGGCACCGTCATCATCCCGCCCCGGCCGCCGGTCCTCAAGGGCGGCACATCGATGAGCGCAGTCGGTTGCGGCGATCATTTGTTATTCGCATGCATCGAAATGTTAATCGTATGAATCTAAACGCTTTTTTGCATACGCACACTCGTGCTTGGCATATGAATAAATCGATCTTACATCTGAGTTAATCGATCTGACACTTGTCCCCTCTACGCGCGTTTCCTAGACTGCGTCCCTGACGCGCGCCGAAGTGGCCGGGCGGCCGTTTCCGGCTTCCCGTTCAGCGACAAGCCACGCTCGGCGGGCGTATGGGCAACCCGAACCTGGAACTGGAGGACGGGGATGAGCTTCAAGAAAATTGCCGGCGCCATTGCGGTGGCCGGCGCGCTGGTGGCGACGGGCGCGGTTCCGGGCCAGGCAGCGACACTCGACGACGTGAAGGCAGCAGGCACGCTCAAGTGCGGCATCAACACGGGCCTGCCGGGCTTCGCCTACACCGATGACGCGGGCAACTGGACCGGCTTCGACGTGGCCTACTGCCGGGCGCTGGCGGCCGGCGTGCTCGGCGATGCCAACGCGATCTCCTTCGTCAATCTGACGGGCAAGACGCGCTTCCCGGCGCTCGCGTCGGGCGAGATCGACGTGCTCTCGCGCAACACCACCTGGACCTACTCGCGCGATGTCGACCTCGGCTTCACCTTCATCGGCGTCAGCTACTATGACGGCCAGGGCTTCATCGGCCGCACCGCGCTCGGCATCTCGAGCGCTACCGAGCTCGACGGCGCTTCGGTCTGCATCCAGACCGGCACCACCACCGAGCTCAACCTCGCGGACTTCTTCCGCGTCAACGGCATCACCTACGAGCCGGTGCCGATCGAGACCAACGCCGAGGCCCGCGCGGCCTATGAGGCGGAGCGGTGCGACGTCTACACCACGGACGCGTCCGGCCTCGCCGCGACGAAGACCACCTTCGACGATCCGAGTGCGCACATGGTGTTCCCGGAGATCGTGTCGAAGGAGCCGCTCGGGCCGTTGGTGCGCCAGGGCGACGACCAGTGGGCGGATATCGCGCGCTGGACGCTCAACGCGCTGATCACGGCCGAGGAGCTCGGCGTGACGCAGGCGAACGTGGCCGAGATGGCTGCGGCCGCAGGCGACCATCCCGAGATCAACCGGATGCTCGGGACGGAAGGCTCGCTGGGCGAGATGCTGGGCCTCGACGCGGACTGGGCGGCCCGTGCGATTGCGGCGGAAGGCAACTATGCGGAGATCTTCGACCGCTATATCGGCCCCGACAGCCCGCTCGGTCTGGGGCGCGGCCTGAACGCCCTCTACACTGACGGCGGCATCCTCTACTCGCCTCCGTTCCGTTAAGTTCGACGGCGCACCGTCCCGCCGGGGGGCCCGGCGGGACGGTGTTTTTCTGGTACAAGGGCGTTCCTTCAGGCAACATAAGTTGTCCAGTAACCTGAGGAGGGCGGCGCCGCCGTGACCGAGAGAGCGCCCCCAGGTGGCGGCGGCTTCGACATAAGCCGCGCCTGGACCGACGAGCGCGCCCGCGGCGTCATCTTCCAAATCTTGATCGTGCTCGGGGTGGCAGGACTCGCCGCCTTCATCGTCATGAACACGATCACGAATCTCAGAGAGGCCGGCCTCTCGTCGGGCTACGGCTTCCTCTTCGATACCGCCAACTTCGACATCAATCAGCGCCTGCTCGATTACGCGTCGACCTCGACCTACGGGCAGGCGTTCGTGGTCGGCGCGCTCAACACCGTCCTCGTCGCCGTGATGGGGATCATTGCTGCGACGGTGATCGGCTTCGTGGCGGGCGTCCTCAGGCTCTCGAACAACTTCCTGGTGAGCCGCATCGTTGTGGTCTGGGTCGAGTTCACCCGCAACGTCCCGGTCCTGCTGCAGATCATCTTCTGGTGGCTGATCATGCTGGCGCTGCCCAGGGTGAAGGACAGCATTTCGATCGGCGATGCGGCCTTTCTCAACAATCGCGGCATTTTTCTGCCTTCGCCCATCTTCGAGGACGGCTCGGCGATCGTGCTGGCGATGATCCTGGTGGGCGTGGTCGCGACCATCCTCGTCGGGCGCTGGGCAAGGAAGCGCCAGGAGGAGACGGGCCGCACCTTCCCGGTCGGCTGGGTCGGGCTCGGGCTGATCGTCGGCATCCCCGTGATCGTCTACTTCGCCATCGGCCAACCGCTCGATTTCGACCTCCCGGAGAAGAAGCGCTTCAACCTGAAGGGCGGCTTCAACATCACGCCGGAGCTGATAGCGCTGTGGCTGGCGCTCTCCACCTACACCGGCGCCTTCATCTCCGAGATCGTGCGCGGCGGGATTCTCTCGGTCTCCAAGGGGCAGACCGAGGCGTCCGGCGCGCTCGGGCTCAGGCGCGGGCTGACCATGCGCAAGATCATCCTGCCGCAGGCGCTGCGGGTGATCATTCCGCCGATGACCAGCCAGTACCTCAACCTGACCAAGAACTCCTCGCTCGCCGTCGCCATCGGCTATCAGGACATCGTCTCGATCGGTGACACCATCCTCAACCAGAGCGGCCAGGCGCTCGAGGTGATCTCCCTCTACATGGCGTTCTATCTGGTGCTGAGCCTGCTCACGTCCGCATTCATGAACTGGTACAACAAGCGCATCGCGCTGGTGGAACGATGAGCAAGTACGCCTTCCATCGCAGCCGGGCGGAGATGCTGCCGGAGCGGCCGGCGCCGCTCACCAGCACGGGCGTCATCGGCTGGCTCCGGGCCAACCTCTTCTCCAACTGGCTGAGCGCGGTGCTGACGGTGGCCTCGATCGCCGTGCTCGCGCTGGTCATTCCGGGCCTGATCGAGTGGGCCTTCATCGACGCCACGCTCACCGGCGAGCTCGGCAAGGACTGCCCCAGCGAAGGCGCGTGCTGGGCCTGGCTCGACCAGCGCATCACCCAGTTCTTCTACGGCTTCTACCCGCCGGAGGCTTATTGGCGCGTGAACATCTGCATCGCCCTGCTGGTGCCGGCGCTCGCCTATATGCTGTTCGACAGGCTGCCGTACTCCCGCTACGGGCGCTGGTTCTCCCTCGCCTATCCCGTGATTGCGGCGATCCTGCTGGTCGGCGGCCTCGGCCTCGACGTCGTCCGGACCGACCAGTTCGGCGGCTTCATGCTCAACCTGATCGCCGGCCTCGTCGGCATCGTGCTCTCGCTCCCCATCGGCATCGTGCTGGCGCTGGGCCGGCGCTCGCGCATGCCGATCGTCCGGATGTTCTCGGTCGGCTTCATCGAGTTCATCCGCGGCGTGCCGCTGATCACGCTGCTCTTCGTCGCGATCATCCTGCTGCCGCTCTTCCTGCCGCCGCAGGTCACGCTGGATCAGCTTATAAGGGTGATGATTATCATCACGGTGTTCGCGTCGGCCTACATGGCCGAGGTGATTCGCGGCGGGCTGCAGGCCATTCCGCAAGGGCAGTACGAGGCCGGTCAGGCGATGGGGCTCGGCTACTGGCAGTCGATGCGGCTCATCATCCTGCCGCAGGCGCTCAAGATCTCGATCCCCGGCATCGTCAACACCTTCATCGGCCTCTTCAAGGACACCACGCTGGTCATCATCATCGGCCTGTTCGACATCCTGGGCCAGGCGCGCCTCCTCCAGACCAATCCGGACTGGCTGGGCAAGGTCGATTACGAGACCTTCCTGCTGGCGGCGCTGTTCTTCTTCGTGATCTGCTTCGGCATGTCACGCTACTCGCTCAACCTCGAGAAGCGCCTGGATACCGAGAGACGCTAGGGAGGCACCATGGCGGAGGCAGACGCTGCGCCGGCCGGCGCCCAAGACCCGATCATCGAGATCAACGGCCTGAACAAGTGGTTCGGCCAGTTTCATGTGCTGCGCGACATCGACCTCACGGTGGAACGGCGCGAGCGCATCGTCATCTGCGGGCCCTCGGGCTCGGGCAAGTCGACGCTGATCCGCTGCATCAACAGGCTGGAGGAACACCAGGAAGGCACGGTGGTCGTCGACGGCGTCGAGCTCACCCACAACCTGAAGAACATCGACGCGATCCGCCGCGAAGTCGGCATGGTGTTCCAGCAGTTCAACCTGTTTCCGCACCTGACCGTGCTGGAGAACTGCACGCTCGCGCCGATCTGGGTGCGCAAGATGCCCAAGGCCGAGGCTCAGGAGATCGCCATGAAGTACCTGGAGCGGGTCAAGATTCCCGAGCAGGCCTTGAAATACCCCGGTCAACTCTCCGGCGGTCAGCAGCAGCGCGTCGCAATCGCCCGCTCGCTCTGCATGCAGCCCAACATCATGCTGTTCGACGAGCCCACGTCGGCCCTCGACCCCGAGATGATCAAGGAGGTCCTCGAGGTCATGGTCGATCTTGCCGGGAGCGGCATGACCATGCTCGTCGTCACCCACGAGATGGGCTTCGCCGCGCAGGTCGCCAACCGCGTGATCTTCATGGACGAGGGCCAGATCGTCGAGCAGAACACACCTGAGGATTTCTTCAACAACCCCCAGTCCGACCGCACCAAGCTCTTCCTGAGCCAGATCCTGTAGAAGCGGCGGGCAGCGGCCTGTCGAGCGCCCGCCAGAGACGGGCGCGCGCTCAGCTTTAGTCGGCGGCGCCTGTGCCGGCGTCGAAGCGCGCGGGCGCGGGGCTCACGACTCGGGTCTCGCCGCTGCCCGCCACTTCGAAGATGGCGAGGCCCCGTTCCGCGATCCCCTCGTCGTCGAAGCGGAACAGCCCGTCCGCGCCGAGGAAGCCGCCGCGATTGCCGATGGCGTGCGGCTCGAACGATGCGCCTGCGCGCGCAAGTGCAGCCGCCAACGCGGTCGCGTCGTAGGCGATGGTGGCGATCGCTCCCGGCGCTTCGCCGAAGACGCGGCGGTAGCGATCCTCGAAGGTCCGCCGTGCCGCCGGGTCGGGGCCTGCGAACCAGCCGCCCAGAAGCGCCGCCTCGCCGAGCGTGGCCGATTCTTCCCAGAGGCCGGTTCCGAGAAGGCGGATCTTGGCGGGGTCGATGTCGTAGTAGGGCAGCAGCGGCGCCACCTGGCGCAGCCGGGCGCCGCCGTCCGCGAGCAGCAGGGCATCGAAGGGCAGCGTGCCCAGCGTTTCGAGCGTTTCGAGCCGCTTGAGGCGGCGGCGCGCGGCGGCATCGTTCTGGCGGACGAGCGCCGCTCTCTCGTCTCTGAGGGCCTGGACGCGCCGGTCGTATTCGGCGAGCTCGCGCACCACGTCGGCAGCGTCCGACGCGTCCGGCGCGTAGGTGCGGACCCGCGACAGCGAGAGGCCCGTGCTCGCCGCGGCCGCCCAAGCCTCGACCAGCACCGCCTCGCCGTAGCGCGCGTCCGGCACGAGAAGGGCGATCTCTTGATGGCCGTTCGCCGCCGCGTGGGCGAAGACGCGCCTGACCTGAGCGCGCGGCGTGTGGCCCAGGAGATAGACCCCCTCGCTCGCCGCCGCCCGGTCGGTCGAGAAGGCGACCACGGTGACGTTGTGTGCCCGGGCGTGGTTGGCGACGGCGCTGACCCCCTCGGCGAACAACGGCCCCAGGATCAAGTCGACGCCGTCTTCGAGCAGCGCGAGCGCGGCCCTCTCGGCGCCCTTCGCCGTGCCTTCAGTATCGCGCGGCAGCAGGAGAAAGTGCTCGTCGGCCGTGTCGAAGAGGGCGAGTTGCGCCGCGCGCAGCAGCGACTCTCCTTCCGACGCGTAGCGGCCGGAGAGCGGCAGGAGCAGGCCCACCCTGGCGGCGGTCGACGACGCCTCGGGAGCGGCCGGCGCGACAGTCGGTTCATCCACCGGGAGGGGGGAAAGGGTCTTGTCTTCTTCCTCCGGCGCTGCCGGCCGCTCGATCGCCGCGAACGTGGCGTCCTCCTCGGGCGCGGGCGGCGGCTGGCCCTCGGTCAATGGCGGCGCTACGCTCGGCTCCACGCAGGCGCTTGCGAGAAGGACAAGCAGCAGAGCGGCGCCTGCCGGTCCGATCCGCCGGCTCCAGCCGGCCGAGGAGAGGGTGCGAGGTCGATCCATGCCCGAGAATGCTCCTGCGACGCCGGCAGGCGCGGGACAGAGTAGGCAGGAGACCCCGGCGAGTAAACAGGAGGCGGGCGTAGAGCCGGGCCTCTGGCTGGTGGCGACGCCCATCGGCAACCTCGAAGATGTCTCTCAGCGGGCGCTCTCGGTGCTCGCGTCCGTCGATCGCGTCGCCTGCGAGGATACCCGCCGCACCGGGCGCCTCCTCTCGCGCCACGATATCGCGGCCCGCCTCGTCTCCTACCACGAGCACAATGCCGCGCGGGTTCGCCCGACGTTGATCCGCATGCTGAAGGACGGCAGCTCCGTGGCCCTGGTTTCCGACGCGGGCACGCCGCTGATCTCGGACCCGGGCTACAAGCTGGTCCGCGCTGCACTCGACGCCGGCATTCGCGTGACCGGCTGCCCTGGTCCGAGCGCCCCGCTGCTGGCCCTCGTCCTTTCCGGCCTGCCCACCGATCGGTTCTATTTCGGCGGCTTCCTGCCGGCGAAGGCGGGCCCGCGGCGGAAGGCGCTGGCGGCTCTCAAATCGCTCGACGCGACGTTGGTCTTCTTCGAATCGCCCCGGCGGCTGGCCGCGTCGCTGGCGGACATGGCGGAGGCGCTGGGCCCGCGCCCGGCTGCGGTGGCCCGCGAGCTGACCAAGCTTCACGAGGAGCTGCGGCGCGGACCACTCGATCAACTCGCCGCGCATTACGATTCTGCCGGCGCGCCGAAGGGCGAGGTCGTCGTCGTCGTGGGCGGCGATCCGGGCGACGCGGCGCGGTCCGCGCTCTCCGATGCGGACATCGACGGCCGTCTCGGCAGGTTGCTCGCCACCGGAACCGTCCGCGATGCGGCGGCAGCGCTCAGCGCCGAGACCGGGCGGCCGCGCCGCGAACTCTATGCGCGGGCGCTGGCCCTCTCGCAGGCACGAACGCGAAAGGGATGCGCAGGCGATCCGTAGCGGCGCGGCGCGCCGCCCACCAGCGGGGCCTGGCGGCGGAGCGGCTCTGCACGCTGCGGCTCCGGCTCACCGGCTGGTGCATCCTCGCGCGGCGCTATGCGACTCCTGCGGGCGAGCTCGATATCGTCGCGCGACGCGGCGGGCTGATCGCCTTCATCGAAGTCAAGCACCGCAAGGATCGTGAGCGCGTTCTCGACGCGGTTTCCTTCCATCAGCGGCGGCGGATCGAGAACGCAGCGACCATTTTCTTGTCGCGTCACCCGAATTGGCGCAAGCTTTCGTTCCGATTCGATCTGATGGTGGTGACCCCCTGGCGATGGCCGTGCCACTTGCCGGATGCGTGGCGCCCCGAACGAAGCGGGGCTGCGATCTGACACGATTGGGTCGGCACCCGAGCCGGCGGGTGGGGGCGTTTGCTGCGCTTTTCGCCCTGGCGGCCGGCTCTCTCGCCCTCTCCGGATGCGCCGAGCTCATCCTCGGCTCCGCCGCGACGACGGGAATCGCCATCGCCGAAGAGCGATCCGTCGGCGATGCGGTCGACGACCTGACCATCCGAGCGGAACTCAACCACCTCTTCTTCCAGAAGGACGTCGAACTCTACCGGGACGTGTCCTTCAGCGTGTTCGAGGGCCGCGTTCTGCTGAAAGGCAGCGTGCCCACGCCCGAAGACCGCATCGAGGCGCTCAGGATCGCATGGCAGGCTGCCGGCGTCCGCGAGGTCATCAACGAGCTTCAGGTGACCGACGAGGGCGGCATCCTGGACTACGCGCGGGACACCTGGATCTCGGCTCAGCTCAAGGGCCGGCTCCTGGTGGACGTCGAGGTCCTCTCCATCAACTACGGCATCGAGACCGTGAACGGCACGGTCTACCTCTTAGGGATCGCGCAGGACGATGCCGAGCTCGTGCGGGTGATCGAGCACGCCCGAGGCATCGAGAACGTGAAGCGGGTCGTGAGCCACGTCGTGGTGAAGGACGGTCCGGGCCGCCCGGTGTCGCCTTGATGGCCGGGGCGACGATGGCAGGCGGACGCCTCACGGGGGGCGCGCGTTTTTCTCCCTGGCGCCGCGTGGGAGCCGCCGCCCTCGCCCTGATGCTCGTTGCGCCCCTCTCTTTCGCCGGGTGTGCGGAGTTCGTCGTCGGCGCGGTGACCACGACGGGTCTCGCGATTGCCGAGGAGCGCACGGTCGGCGACGCGGTCGAGGACCTCTCAATTCAGACGGAGCTCAACCATCTCTTCTTCCAGGACGATCTCGATCTCTACAATGACGTGTCGATCAGCGTGGTCGAGGGTCGTGTTCTGCTGAAGGGGAGCGTGCCCACCCATGAGGACCGGGTTCGCGCGACCTGGGTCGCCCGCCAGGCCACCGGCATTCGCGAGGTCATCAACGAGATGCAGGTGACCGCCGAGGCTGGGATTCTGAACTACGCGCGGGACAGGTGGATTTCGCTGAGACTCGACACCAGGCTTCTCTTCGATTTCGATGTCCTATCGGTCAACTACGACATCGAAACGGTCAACGGCACGGTCTATATCTTGGGGATCGCGCAGGACGAGGAAGAGCTGGAGAAGGTGAAGGCGCACGCCCGCAGCATTAGCGGCGTGAAGCACGTCGTGAGCCACGTGATCATGAAGGACGACCCGCGCCGCCCGGCGCCGAGCCCTCGCGCCGCCTGGCAAATCCCCGATGGCCGGTGAGACGACCGAGCGTGCGCTCCGCGCTGTCGGCGGCCTTGCGGACGAGGAGATCGACCTGGCCGATGCGGCGCTGCTGCTCGGCGCGCTCGACCTGCCGAACGTTTCCCTCGGCCGCTACCGCGATCACGTCGAGCGCCTGGGCGAAGACGTGGCGGCGCTGGCCCGGGCCGGTGAGCCGATGGAGCGCCGCCGCCGTCACCTGAACGCCGTCCTGTTCGACGCGCACGGCTATGCCGGCGACGCCGAGAGCTACGACGCGCCCGAGAACGCGAACCTGCTGCAGGTCATCGACCGCAGGGTGGGGCTCCCGGTCAGCCTCGGTATCCTCTACATCCAGGCCGCCCGGGCGCAGGGCTGGTCGGTGGACGGGCTCGCCTTTCCCGGTCATTTCCTGGTGCGCATGGACGAAGGCGACCGCCGCGTGATCGTCGACCCCTTCCACCGGGGGCAGGTGCTGGAGGCGGGCCACCTGCGCGGCCTGCTCAAGCAGTTCCAGGGCGCCGATGCCGAGCTGGAGCCCGGCCACTATGCGCCGGTCGGCAACAGGGCGATCCTTCTCCGGCTTCAGAACAACATCAAGTCGCGCGCCCTTCAGGCCAGCGATGGCGCGCGTGCCGCCGCGATTCTGGAGCGCATGCTGGTGATCGCGCCGGAGGCCGGCGGCCTCTGGCACGAGCTCGGCATGCTGCGCGCGCGGCTCGGCACCATCAAGAGCGCGGTCGAGGCGCTGGAGCGGAGCCTCGCCTGCCCGCTGCCCGAGGCCGCGCGTCCGCGCGTCGAGGCCGCGCTTGCGTCGCTGACGACCAGCCTGCATTGAGGCCTGAGGGCCTTGGGGATCCATGACATGAGTCTCGCCGTTGCCATTCAGATGGACCCCATCGACGCCATCGACATCGAGGCCGACAGCACCTTCGTGCTCGCACTGGAAGCACAGGCACGCGGGCATCGGCTGTATCACTATCTGCCGCAGCAACTCTCGTTGAAGGCGGGCGAGGCGGTGGCCACCGTGCGGACCCTGGAGGTGCAGAGGAAGGCCGGCGATCACTTCGCCCTGGGTGCGCCGGAGACCGTCGATCTCGCCACCCTGGACGTCGTCCTGATGCGCCAGGACCCGCCCTTCGACATGGCCTACATCACGGCCACGCACATCCTGGAGCACATCCACCCCGGGACGCTCGTGGTCAACGACCCCGTCCATGTGCGGAACGCGCCGGAAAAACTCTTCGTCACGCGGTTCCCGGAGCTGATGCCGCCGACGCTGATCACCGCCGAGCGCGAGATGATCGTCGACTTCCGCGCCCGGCACGGCGACATCATCCTCAAGCCTCTCTTCGGCAACGGCGGCGCGGGCGTGTTCCACGTCGGGCCCGAAAACGAGAACCTCAACGCCTTGATCGAGATGTTCGGCACGTTCTTCCGCGAGCCGATCATCGCGCAAGCCTATCTGCCGGCGGTCCGTGCCGGGGACAAGCGGATCATTCTCGTGGAAGGCGAGCCCGTCGGCGCGGTGAACCGCGTGCCGGCCGCCGGCGAGGCGCGCGCCAACATGCATGTCGGCGCCCGGCCGGACAAGTCCGCGCTGAGCGACCGCGACCGCGAGATCTGTGCGGCCATCGGACCCGCGCTGCGGGAGCGCGGACTGATCTTCACCGGCATCGACGTGATCGGCGGCTACCTCACCGAGATCAACGTCACCTCGCCCACCGGCATCCAGGAGATCGACCGGCTCGACGGCACCTGCCTCGAAGCCCTCGTCTGGGACGCGATCGAGGCGCGGCTGGAGCGCGCGTAGGGCCGATCCGCCAGCCGTCGCGTGGGCGCCCCGGCCGGGTCGCCCGGTGTCGATGCCGCCCGACGGCGCCGGGCAGCGAGACGCAGGCATTGACGGGTGTCCGTGAAAGTTGCTTTGATAAGCGCAACAAGGACGAGCGGAGCAAAGGGTCGGACGTCAGGGACCGGCGAATGCTTAGCCGATCCGGGACCTCGGTTCGATGCGAGCCGCTAAGGGAGGTCGGGTCTCCTTCCCGGCGATAGGGGAAGGAGACATCACAGGGAGGAGACGAGACATGAAGATCAATCGGAGAAGGTTCCTCAAGACTGCGGCGCTTACGGGCACTGCCGCGGCCTTTCCTTACTTCTACACGCAGAAGTTCGCCAAGGCGGAGGAGAGCGACGAGATCAAGGTCGGCATCCTCCACTCCTTGAGCGGCACCATCGCGATCATCGAGCGCTCGCTGCACAACGCCGAGCTGATGGCGATCGAGGAGATCAACGCCGCGGGCGGCGTCATGGGCGGCAAGAAGCTGGTCCCCGTGGTCGAGGATCCGCAGTCGGTGGTTCGCGTCTTCCGCCAGAAGGCCAAGAAGCTGCTGCTCCAGGACAAGGTCGTTGCGGTACTCGGCTGCTACACCTCGGCCAGCCGCCAGTCGGTGCTGCCTGAGTTCGAGAACAACAACGGCATCCTGCTGTATCCCACCCTCTACGAGGCGCAGGAATGCAGCTACAACTGCTTCTACACCGGTGCCGTGCCGAACCAGCAGCTCGACGACTTCGCGCCCTGGGTGATCGACAAGTTCGGGCCCCGGCACTATCTGATCGGCGCCAACTACATCTATCCCAAGGAGACCAACCGCGAGTGGAAGGCGCTGCTCGACAACTTCGGCGGCGAGACCGTGGCCGAGGAGTACGCGCCGCTCGGGCACACCGAGTTCGCCACCAACATCAACAAGATCGCCTCGCTCCAGCCGGACGTGGTGTTCTCGACCCTGGTGGGCGATCAGATCGTGGCCTTCTACAAGCAGTTCAAGCAGTTCGGCATCACCGCCGAGGACATCCCGATCTGCACGCCGATCACAACCGAGCAGGAAATCAAGGGCATGGGGCCGGAATACGCGCTCGGCCACTACACGTCCTTCAACTACTTCCAGTCGGTGGATTCGCCCGAGAACGCCGACTTCGTCTCCCGCTACAAGGCGACCTACGGCGAGGACGAGGTGACCAACGCGGTGATGGAGGCGGCCTACTTCCAGACCTACTTCCTGGCGCAGGCGCTCGACAAGACGGGCAGCACCGACGCCGACGCACTGATCACGGAAGGCCTGCCGGGCCAGGAGTTCCAGGCGCCGCAGGGCAAGGTCAAGATCGACGAGAAGAACCACCATACCTATCTGTGGGCGCGCATCGGCCAGGCCCGCGAGGATGGTCAGTTCGACATCGTCTGGAAGTCGGAGGACTGGATCCGGCCCGATCCCTGGGTCGATCTGCTCTACCCCGACAGGGACTGCGACTTCACCGACCCGCGCGTGATCGAACGCATCAAGTCGGGCGACAGGGATCGTTCGGGAACGATCGAAATTTGACGCTTAATCGCCACCGGGTGCCGGGGCGCTTCGATTTGGGGCGGCCCGGCACCCAGCGGCTGGCATGCACGGACATCGGTTGAGCGCGACCTGAGATGGGCGACGCGGTCCTCACACAGTTCTTCAGTGGCTTCAGCCTGGTCGCGATTCTGATCATCGCGGCGCTGGGGCTCGCCGTCATTTTCGGAGTCGCCGGGGTCATCAACATGGCCCATGGCGAGTTCATCATGGTCGGTGCCTATGTCGCCTCCGTGGTGCAGAGCGGCCTCGGCGGCAACACCTTCTGGTCGATCCCGATCTGTTTCGTCGCCGTGGGCCTGCTCGGCCTCGTCGTCGAACGAACGGTGATCCGAGGACTCTACGACCGACCATTGGAGACACTCCTCGCAACCTGGGGGGTGTCGCTAATCCTGATCGTGGTTATCAAGATGATCTTCGGAACCGAGCTTCACTACGTGGGCTCGCCGGAGATGCTGCAGGGCGGATTCCCGGCGCCGGGCAACCTGCCGTTCCCGTGGTATCGGCTGTTCCTGATCCTGCTGTCGATCCTGTTGCTGATCGCCACCTTCGTACTCTTCTTCCGCACCAAGTTCGGTTTGGCGGTCAGGGCCGTGCGGCGCAATCGCTCGATGAGCGAAGCCATGGGGATCAACACGGCCCGCGTCGACATGCTGATCTTCGCCTACGGTTCGGGCCTGGCCGGCGTCGCCGGCGCGGTGCTGGCGCCGATCAAGACGGTCTCGCCGACGATGGGTTTCCCCTACGCGGTCGACTCTTTCATGGTCCTGGTATTGGGCGGCGTGGGCAACCTGATGGGCGTGCCCGTGGGTGCGGCGATCATCGGCGAGGGCGAGACCATCCTCGCGTTCCTGTTCAACAGCGTGATCGGCAAGCTTCTGGTCTTCCTGCTCATCGTGCTCGTGATCCGGATCGTGCCGCGAGGCATCTTCGGCTATCAGGAGCGCACGCTGGGGCACAGGCGATGACCGGCGCGCAGGGCAACGGCGGGTCCGTGCGGCCATGACGACGGCCAGCGCCGAGTTGGGGAGGGCCCGGTTTACCCTGCGCCGGGAGCCGATGTTCCCGCTCTGGTCGATCTTCGGCGTCGCCGCCGTGGTGGCAATTCTCGCCACCTATCCCCTCTACGGCACCGAATACGTCATGAACCTGCTGGGCATGTTCGTGTGCTTCTCGATCTTCGCGCTCAGCATCAGCCTGATCTGGGGCTTCGCGGGGATTCTGAGCCTCGGCCAGGCGATCTATTTCGGGATGGGGGCGTACTTCATCGCGCTCTCCCTCAAGCTGAGCTACGCCGCCGAGAACCCGACCCGCTACGGCGGCACGATACCCGACTACATGGAGTGGAACGGCCTTACCGAGGTGCCCGCGATCATGGCGCCGCTGATGCACATCGAGGTCGCCATCGTCTGCTTGCTGTTCTTCCCCACCCTGCTCGCATTCATCTTCGGGGTGATCACCTTCAAGCGCCACATCTACGGCGTCTACTGCGCCGTCATCACGCTCGCCGAAGCGCTGATTCTCCAGGAATTCATCATCGAGTATCAGGCCTATACCGGCGGGTTCAACGGCATCACCGACTACGAAACGTACAACAACATGTACTTTCTCTGGGTCATTCTGGCTGTGGCCGTCCTGCTCTTCGGCACGAGCCGCCTGCTGACCCACTCCCGCATCGGAACCGTGCTCAAGTCGGTGCGCGATAACGACGTGCGCGCCGAGTTCAACGGCTACGAGGTCGCCAACTACCGCATCTTCGTCTTCTGCTTCGCGTCCATGATGGCGGCGATCGCGGGCGGCCTCTATGCGGCGTGGATGGGAATCGTCTCGCACCTCGACACCGGCCCCATCCTCTCGATCGAGGGTGTGATCTGGGCCGCGGTGGGCGGGCGCGCGACGGTCATCGGCCCCTTCATCGGCACCTTCCTCGTCAAGGGCGCGGAATTCTTCCTCAGCCAGCAGCTCGCCTGGGCGTGGCAGCTGGTCATGGGGCTGCTCTTCATCTTCGTCGTCAAGTTCATGCCCGAAGGGATCATGGGAACCATCGGCAAGTCCATCGCCATGGGCCGCCAGCGGCGCGCTTACGCCGAGTCGCAAGACGCCTACCAGAGCGGCCCCATGGCCGTCGTCGCGCGGCTGCGGGCGGCCTTCACCGACGGCAACCGGGGCTTCATGGACAATCTGCTCGGCCGCAGCGGCCGGCGGGATTGAGGGCGCGCGCGGTGGCTGCGAGGGATCGCCGATGAGCGGGAACATCCTCGAGATCACCGGCCTGACCACGCGGGTCTCCGGCTACACGATTCTGGACGACCTCTACTTCTCCGTGGAGGAGAACGAGCTGCGCGTGCTGCTCGGCCCCAACGGGGCGGGGAAGACGACGCTAATCGACATGATCTCCGGCCGCTACAAGCCGACCAGCGGAAAGATCCTCTTCGAGAACCGCGACATCACGGGGATGGCGCCGCACAGGATCTTCAAGCGGGGAATCTGCCGCAAGTTCCAGGTCCCCAACATGTACGAGACGCTGTCGGTGTTCGACAACGTGATGATCTCGCTGGCCGGCCACAGGCTCGTGGTCCAGTCCCTCTTCCACAAGCACACCACCGCCGACCAGGATCGCGTGGTGGAGATCCTGGAGTTCATCGGGCTTGTCGAGAAGGCCGGGTTCCCGGCCGATGCGCTCTCCCACGGCGAGCGCCAGTGGCTCGAGATGGGGATGCTGATTGCCGCGGACCCGAAGCTGCTCCTGCTCGACGAGCCGACGACCGGCATGACCGAGGCGGACAAGCAGAAGACCGCCGAGCTGATCCAGCGCATCGCGGAACGGCACACGGTCCTTCTGGTCGAGCACGACATGCACGTGGTGCGCCGGCTCGGGAACTTCGTCACGGTGCTGCATCAGGGCGGAATTCTGGCGGAGGGCCTCCTGGCGGACGTCGTCGCCAACGAGGAGGTGAGGCAGGTCTATCTCGGGCAGGGGAAATTCAGCGGTGCTTGAGATCGACAAGATCAATACCTTCTACGGGACCAGCCACATCCTGCACGACCTGTCGCTGACCATTCCGGACGGCGCCATGATCAGCGTGCTGGGGCGCAACGGCGTCGGCAAGAGCACGCTGCTCCGCAGCATCATCGGCCTCAATCCGCCGCGCCGGGGGAGCATCACCTTCAACGGCCGGGATCTCACCCGGATGAGCGGCCACCGCCGCGCCCGGCTCGGCGTCGGCTACGTGCCGCAAGGGCGCGAGATCATCGCCGACATGACGGTTTCCCAGAACCTCGAAGTCGCAATGTTCGCCAAGGGGATGCGCTCCACCAAGGTGCCGGACTTCGTCTACGACCTGTTCCCGATGATTAAGCCCTTGATGAACCGGCGCGGCGGCGTGCTCAGCGGCGGCCAGCAGCAGCAGGTGGCGATCGCGCGCGCGCTCGTTCAGGAGCCCGACGTGCTGCTGCTCGACGAGCCGACGGAAGGGCTGCAGCCCTCGGTCGTCGAGGAGATCGACCAGATCATCCGCCGCATCCACGCGGAGCGGAATTGCTCGATTCTGCTGGTCGAGCAGAACCTCTTCTTCGTGCGCGAAGTCACGGAGCAATTCGCGATCATGGAGAACGGGCAGATCGTCGTCAGCGGCGACATCGCGCAGCTCACCGACGACCTGGTCGCCGCTCACCTGTCGGTCTGAGGGCTCCTTCGCGGCACGGGGCCCGGATCGTCGAGGGCCCAGCCCGCACCATCCAGCGCGACCACCCTCTCGCCCGTCACGCTGTTCGGATCGAGGCAGTGCACGTTGACGCTGTAGCAATCCGGCGCAGACCGCGGCGAGTAGAAGGACTTGACCCCGCAGACCGCGCAGAAGAGGTGCTCTGCCACGCCGGTGCCGAAGCGGTAGCTGGTGAGCTGGCCCGCGCCCGAGAGCAGGGTGAAGCGCTGCTTCGGCACCACCAGATGGCGGTAGCCGCTCTTCCGGCAGATCGAGCAGTTGCAGTCCTGCACCTCGATCTCGGCCGGCGCCTCGCAGGTGAAGCGCACCGCGCCGCAGTGGCAGCCGCCACGGTGGGTGACGAGCGCGGTCACGGCAGTCTCCCAAGTCTGTGGAGGTCGCCCGGCGCATGGCGCCCCGGCGACGACGCCCGTGCCGGCAGGCGCTGGCCGGGCACTGGAGCGGGCGATGGGATTCGAACCCACGACCCCAACCTTGGCAAGGTTGTGCTCTACCCCTGAGCTACGCCCGCCCGCACTGCGCCCCGTGCGCCGCGATAGTACGCCATCGGCGCGCCTGCACAAGTTGCAATCGTGCCAGCCAAATCCCACCTATTCCCGCAGATGGCGACTATTCAGGCAGATGGCGATTGACGCTGGCCCTCGCCAGGAGTAGGAGGGGCACGGACCGAGGGCGCCGCGTCGCACGCGCGTCCGGCTACGGGTCCGACGGCGGGTCTTTCGCTGGCCGCTTCGCGGCCGCCCCGCCGGTGAGGGAGCACAATCCTGCGTCATGTCATCGGTCTGCGTTGAGCGGCTGGGAGCCACCCCGGCGCCTCGGCCGTGCTGTCGCACGTAGCCTCGCAGGGAGCGGCGTGAGCGCCGCCATGGAGGAAATCCAGTGGAATTGAATGAGGGGTTCGCGGACCTCGGCTTGAGCGAGCCGTTGCTCGCCGCCGTCGCCGCGGCCGGTTACGAGACACCGACGCCGATCCAGGAGAAGGCCATCCCGCTCGTCCTGCGGGGCGTCGACCTGCTGGGCTGCGCCCAGACCGGCACGGGCAAGACCGCGTCCTACGCGCTGCCCATCATCGACATACTGAGTTCGGGCACGGGCAAGCCCCGCATGCCGCGCTGCCTGATCCTGGCGCCGACGCGGGAGCTTGCGCAGCAGATTGCGGACAACTTCGCCACCTACGGCACCAACCACAGCCTGCGCCAGGCGCTGCTCATCGGCGGTGAGGGCTTTACGCTTCAGGAAGCCGCGCTCGGCAAGGACCCGGACATTCTGATCGCGACGCCCGGCCGCCTGATCGACATGTTCGAGCGCGGGCGGATCATGCTGGGCGGCGTCAAGGTGCTGGTGATCGACGAGGCCGACCGCATGCTCGACATGGGCTTCATCCCCGATGTCGAGCGCATCGTGCAGACCCTGCCGCGCATCCGTCAGACCCTGATGTTCTCCGCCACGCTCGGGCCCGAGATCAAGCGGCTCGGCAAGGAGTTCCTGATCAACCCCAAGGAGGTGAGCGTCGCCCCCCCGGCCACGGTGGCAGGCACCGTGCAGCACGCCATGATCCTGGTGGATGCAGCGGAGAAACGCGCCGCGCTTCGCGACCTGCTCCGCGACGAGGCGGTGCAGAGCGCGCTGATATTCTGCAACCGCAAGAAGGACGTCGATATCGTCGGTGCCTCGCTCGCGCGCCACGGGTTCAACGCCCGCGCGATGCACGGCGACATGGTGCAGCACCGGCGGACCGAGACGCTGGCGGCGTTCAAGAGCGGCGAGATCAATCTCCTGGTTTGCAGCGACGTGGCCGGGCGCGGCCTCGACATCGAGGCCGTGTCCCACGTCATCAATTTCGACGTGCCCTACAACCCGGAAGACTACGTCCATCGCATCGGCCGCACCGGCCGGGCCGGGCGCGAGGGCCGCGCCATCACGTTCGCCACCCACGAGGAAACCGAGGCGGTGGACGCCATCGCGGCGCTCGTGGGCAGTGCGATCCCGCTCACGACGCCCGACGGAGAGCCGGCTGCGCTCGACGCCGTGCCGCGCGAGCGGGCGCGCCGCGGCCGCAGGCGGCGGGAGGAGCCGAAAGCAGCCGAAAAGAAGCCCGCTCGCAAGCGGTCACGCAGCGCAGACACCGCCGGGGACCGCCCGCAACCGAAGCGCGCGCGCAGCGGGAATGCCGCCGAGGCAAGCGAGGGTCGCCGCAAGCGCAGGCCGGCCAAGCAAAGCGCGTCGCCCCGCGACGACGAGCCCGTCACCGGCCTCGGCGACCACGTGCCGGCGTTTCTGAGCGATCCCATGCCGGCACTTCGGCGCAGCGCGGAGAGCTAGGAAAAGCGGGCCGCCGGCGCCGGGAGGGCCGACGCCGGCGGCGAAGGGGCGGGCGCGACGGACAGGGAGGGATCCGAACCCGCCCCGGCCCGGCCTAGTCCCCGTCACGGTGCGGCCGCGACGGGGTTTTCCAGTTTCCCATTGCGCCAAGTCCTGACGCTGGCCGGTGGAAACCGGTCGGGCACGTCCCGGGCCGTGCCCGATAGTGTATGAGATGATGCTTCTAGGGCATAATTGCCAATAGTATTTTGTTGTCTCTTAGATAAGACGAGATTATGGCTTGGAGACGGCCAACAGGTTGTAGCCGAGGGAGGCGGGCGCGAGCCGGCAAGCCAGGTCGTCGAGCCATCCGACGAGTGAGTCGCTGACCACGCTCCTCTCCGACAGCAGGCTCTCGGCCCCGACGCTCGTGACCCGGAAGCCGGCCTCCGAAAGGTCGTCTCGCACCTCGTCCAAGGTATAGAGGTGGTAGAACAGCCGGATTTCGCCACCGTCGTCGACACGCTTGTAGAGGATGTCGCCGGGTTCGAGCTTGCCCTCCCTCACCAGAGCGGCCGAGGCCCGCTGTTCCGCCCGGAATCGGCGTTTCGCGTTCGGCACGCTGAGGATCAGGGTTCCGTCCCGCTTCAGCATCGTGCGGATGGCGCGCAGGAGGCTCAGGCGTTCCGCGCGCCCGGCGACGTGGGCGAGCACTCCGAAGGCCAGCAGCGCCAGATCGAAAGTCTGCGGATGATCGGCAGCCAGCTCGTCCGCGTCCTCTCCCCGAATCGCCAGCCGGCCGGCGCGCTCGAATTCGCCGAGCCGCTCCGCCAACGTGCTGCGGGCGGCAGGGCAGATGTCGAGGGCCACGGCGCTGGTGCCGGCGATTCGCAGCAGCGGCAGGGTGTAGCGCCCGGTGCCGGCGCCGACATCAAGAAACCGCCCCCCGGCGGGCATGCACCGTCTCATCGTCCGCAGCGTGCGCCCGTTGGGGCGCGGATAACGCTGGTCGTAGAGGCCTGAGGAAATATAGCGGCTGTAGCTGCCGGACATGTCCGGCAGCTCCAGTCCGTCCGGCTGGGCCGCTGTCGCGTCATCGGCCGCAGTGCGCACAACGGACTTGGGCGCCACAGTCGTTCGTTCGTCAAACATCCTGCGTCCTCGTACAGGATGCGGTGCCTGAGTAGCGACTCAGATGGTGCCAGCCGGGGGGAACGGCCGTCAACTCATCGTCCATAACAATTGCGGCATCGAGCCATGCAAGTTTTTTTCTGTGCGCCCCCTCTAACTCTTTGCCATGGCGGGTCTTCGGGACGCTGTGCAGTCGTGACGCCTCGGCCGTCAATTCCCGGCCGGCGTCGAACCCTCAATCCGGCCGGCATCGATCACTCCCAGGTCTGGGTGCCGTACAGATGGGTCGCCGGATTGAACACCACCTTTCCGTTAACGTCGTAGAGAAAGCAGTGTCCCCAGCCCCCGCTGTACTCCCGGCACCGCTCAAGCGCCCTGCTGCGCGCCTGTTCCTCGCTTCGCTGTCCCGTCGCGTAGCCGTAGCGGCCGGTATAGTTGAGCGCGAGCGCGCGATGCTGCCCTCCAGCGGCATAATCGGAATGGATTCCCGGTAGTCGCGCGCGAGGCACGAAGGGAACTGCGCTGCTGTCGAACTCATGCGGATAGGCGATCTGCGAGGGCTGGACCTCGAACGTCACCAGCTCCCCATTTACGGCAACAAGACCGCAGGGTTCCTGCCCGTTGTGCTCGCACTGCTGCAATACGTTGCGGATGTGCGCCCGCGTGGTGGTCCAGCGGCTGCCCCACGACCAGGCCACGCAGCCGCTCTTGCAGGCCGCGAGCGTGAATGTGGGCCGCCGCGCGCCCACGAAGTCGCGCCGCACACGGTCCCGCAGGCCGGCGGAGATGAAGGGTACGTCGCTCGCATCGAACGGTCCGAGGACCTCGTAGTCGTAGTCGTCTTCGAGTTGTTCCGCCCTGGCTGTGGGGCGCGAATCGCTCGGTCGCCTCTCGAACTGGCGCAGAAACGCCCAGATCTCTTCGGCGCTCTCGATGTCGCGGTTGTGGGCGCCGGACCACCCGCGCCACGCGTCCGGTAGCGGCTCGAAGCTTGGCCAGTTGTGGCCGCCGCCTTCGACCCGGAGCAGCTTGACGGCGTTCTCGACCCGGCAACCGGTCCAGGCGACTTCCAGGACGCGGCTGCCGTCCTCGGTATCCCGGTCGTACAGAAGGTCGGACTTTTGGCCGGTGCAGCCGTGGAGCAGGCGGAAATGCTCCATGGTCTCGGGGATCGAGAGCTCCCGCCCCGTCGGGAACAGCCAGCCGTCATAGGGCAGGATCCTGTCGTTCGTGCCGGCGATGACCAGGAGGGGGATTGGAACCGTGGCCGCGCAGGTGTTCCGATGCGGCTGATACATGGAGCCGCCGCCGGGCGCGGCGGCTGCGAAAGGCGCTTCGGCGGTGCAGAGCAGCCTGTATGACATGATCGCGCCGTCGGAGAAGCCGGTCAGATAGACCCGCCCCGGATCGGCCAGTCCTTGATCCACCAGGTGCGCGATCATGCCGGCGATGAAGCCCACATCGTCCACGGTGCGGCCGTCCTCCAGCGCGGCGTTCTCCACTCCATCGAACAGGCTCCACTTCCCGAGCCAGGCATGGGGATAGGCGACGACGAATGCCTCCCGGTCCGCCACCCGGTCCAGCGCCTCCCAAGCAATCGCCGAGAGGTTATCGCGCTCGGCCAAGGCCTGTTCCGGGCGCCGGAACCCGTGCAGCGAGACGACCAGAGGAGCCGGCGCCGCAGCCACGGCCTCGGCGTTGTGCAGATAGTAGTGCCGCGCGACCCCTTGGTGCTCTAGAGTCCGCGCTTCTCCTGCCGCTGCCGTGGGCATGCCGGCGGCCCACGCTGTCAGCGCCACCGCAACAACCAAGACAGCGGCCATGCCCGCCGGCCACCCTCTGGAACCATTGCGCATCGCTGCCCCTCCCATGCGCGCACATTCTATCGTGCGAGCGGCGGGGCATAGCGTATCGCGGCGCTGAACTCCAAGGCATGGGCCTATGCTATCGTGGCAGAGGATCGCCGCCCGCTGCTTTTTTTGCGGGCGGCTCCGTCGCGGGAGCGGCTCCATGGAACTCGCGCTCGATGCCGTCACCTCCGGGTACGGCGGCATCCCCATCGTCCGCGAGGTCTCGCTCGAGGTGGGCACGGGCGAGATCGTCGCCATCGTCGGCCGCAACGGCGTCGGCAAGACGACGCTGATCGAGACCATCGCGGGCCTGCTGCCGGTCATGGAGGGCGGCATCGAATTCCGCGGCCGCGACGTGACCCGGGCGGACGCGCGCGACCGTGCGCGACTCGGCATGGGCTACGTGCCGCAGGGACGCGGCATCTTCTCCCGCCTTTCGGTCGAGGAGAACCTGCGCATGGGCGAGCTGGTCGGCGGCAAGCGCGCCGAGTCCGCCTTCGAGCGGGTCTACGGCTGGTTCCCGCGCTTAGCCGAGCGCCGCCGCCAGCGGGCCGGAACGCTGAGCGGCGGCGAGCAGCAGATGCTCGCCATCGGGCGGATCCTGGTAGGCCGGCCCAGCATCCTGCTGCTCGACGAGCCCTCGGAAGGGATCCAGCCCACCATCGTCGAGCT